>NZ_CP171141.1:0-47952 GCF_043099725.1 Nostoc sp. C110
AGCATTATTTTGAATCTTGAGGATACGTTTAATAAACATATCAACAAGATAATCACGGGTGTTAACCTGTGCCTCGTACAATAGACATAACAGCAACGTCCGACGTTTGGGTAAATTAATATCTTGAAATTCCGAGATATCCAAAGCCCTAGCCTGTGCTGCAAAATGTCTAACTTTGGTGATAGCAATACTTTGTAGCAGTCGCTTGGCATCACCAAAGGTCATAAGAATATCAAACTTACTTTGTAGGAGTTTTATCCCACTAAGTTTGGCACTTTTAGGTGGCGATTTCAGTAAATTAAGTGTGGCATTTTCATCTAGCTCATTATTCGTAACCGCTAGCAATTGGTCTAAATAAATCTGCTCGTTGATGGAAAGCCCTTCAGAACAAAGTGCAAACAAGCGATTATTGACCATTGAACGAATGTGGCGAATTAATCGGTCAAGGGTACTAAATGCTGGTAACTCGTATCGTTCTTTAACTAATTCTTCAATGGCTACATTGATTAAATCAGCAGGGTGGTCTTTTACCTCCGCAGCTTCTGCAACTAATGCGGCTATTAATCTTTGACCTGCCTTATCATACTGTTTGACTTTCAGATAATCCCGAATCGCCTGAAGATAAGTGTAGCGTTGGCGTTCGGATGGAATGGCTTTTACCCAATCTTGTAACTTTAAACACGACCGTAGATGTTTAATAACCGCAATTGGTACTAGTTCGGGGTGGGGAAAATAACCAAGCCGTTGGAAGGATTTTAGCATGACCATAAAACTAAGAAATCCTTCGTGGCTCTTAGTTTTGGACTTTGCAAGCTTGATTTCTTCGCTTTGTGGGGTATAAAGCTCTGCAAGCTCTTTTGGGTTAGGAAATTGTTTGAATTTAGGATATGCAGTCCGGTCAATTAAGGTCATTAAGGTGATATTTAAAACATAAAAAATGCCCAAAATAACTAGATAACGGTTGATCCCTCACTGTTCAACCCCATAGTATTTTATATTCTTTTGGATACAGATAATTAATTGAATTAATTTCCGCACTTTTTTTATGAAAAATGCTGTTTTTTAAGATAACAAATAGGCAATAAAGGTTGCTTCTAACTATCTGAGATTATCAGAATATTTAAAGCATGACGTGCGGCTGATTCTGCTTTTTGTGAGGTAACTTTCTGATAACATAAAGTGGTTTGGATACTTTCATGTCCCATTAGGGAGCGTAACTCTTCTATACTGATTAATCCTACCCGTTCAGTAGCATAAGTGTGACGTAAATCATGGATGCGTATACCGTTTAATTCGGGATATGTGCTGGTGATTTTTTGCCAATAATCGTGTAATGTGTAGTAGCTAATTCTACTGACTTTGAGGGTAACTGGATGTTGTGCTGTAAACAGTGCGTTGATATTTTGATGGCGTGAATACTTGAAATATTGATCTAGGGATTTGGCTGCATCATCACTATAAAAGCACCAACGTTGTTTGTTTCCTTTTCCCAATACCTGAAATTTTTGATTTTGGATATCTAGGTCTGATAAATTCAGAGCTAAAAGCTCTCCAATTCTGCATCCTGTACGATGCAATAAATGAATTATTGCAGACATCCGCAGGTCATATTTGGTTACTTCGTAGAGTATATTTAACTGTTCAGGTGTTAGGTATTTTATTGTATCGTCGCTTTTATGTTCGCCTTTTTCTCGTTGTGGGGGACGCTGTTTTAATCCCCGAATTGGGTTGGATTTTATATACCCTTGCTCGACGGCAAAGTTAAATAGGCTTTGCAGTATTGCTTGATGCTTGTGGTGGGTTGTGTATTTTAAATGCGAGAGTGTATCTAGATACTCAACTAATGTTTGCTTACTGATAATTTCGATTGACCAACTTCCATACTCTGCTAGTAAGCTCAAGAGAGTTATTTCGTAGGTTTTGATGGTACTGGGTGCTAGCCCAGTCCGTTCTAAAAATTTGACGGCAACGGTGGCTAATGTGACAGCTTGCTTCACTGAAAAAAGTGTGTTTTTAGCAAGGTAATTTATTCATAAATTATATATCTTTAGGTAAGAGCATTAACAGCATTTTATGGATACTTTTAAGACACCAAAACATGGAGAATCCCTAGCTGACTATGTTTTGCGGATCAGGAAGGGACTGAATTTAACTCAGTCTGAGTTGGCGGATGCTGCTGGTATACATGGACGCTCTGTCGGGAAAATCGAGCGAGGACTTACGGTTAAAATTAATCGCCGGACACTTCAAGGTTTAGCCATCGCCCTTGGCGTGCCTCAAGAATATTTAGATGCTGTGATCAAGGGCGAGGAAGTATCTCAGGTTAGAGGGATTAAGTTTTGTCCTCAATGTTGGAATCCTGGCGCTGCGGTTGACCCTATGTGGGGTCATGTCAAAGCCAAGTTTTGTTATCTCTGCGGTACACCGATTCGAGCTAACTGCGCGAATTGCGGTGAGTTGGTGTTGTCTTTGAGACACCGATTTTGTCCAATTTGTGGCTGTGCTTATAAAATGCCCCTCAAAAACGCTAAAATCCAATGAGCTACTCTTTTTTCTCAAACCTATACTCCACAACACTTTCAGGCTATCTTGCCCCTGGTGACAGCTTCGCTATATTTACCCCATCTAACCCTATTTCTAGTATCCCATTTGATATTGGGGACTGTTTTCACGTTTTTTAGCAAGTGCAACAAGAGTCAAAATTGACTTGACTTCATTATTCATCTTGCTAGTAATCAATTGATTATATAAATATGAAGCTTCTTCTAGTGAAAAAGCTGATGGATTAGCAGCAGCATTAACCTGATGACCACTTTCCCAACCACCCATGTTGGAAAAAATATCATACCTAACAAGAGGAAGATTTTCACCGCCTACATTAAACCACACGCAACTACACTCTCGATCAATATCAATCGAAATTATTGGAGGAATACATGGCCAAGATTCAACCAGCTTTGACCAATTTTTAAACCCAGCATAATTTTCACTGTTGATATTCATTTTTGATTTCTCTCCCTTTTATTTGATATTTAGACAGTCTCTTCAACACCTACAGCTGGTCAAACCAGCTTAAGTTAGGATTTGCCCCGTGTTTTCGTCGGTCAGCCTCAGCACAAGCTTTACCATAAATTTCATCCCAACCACGAAGGAAATCTTTTTCATGAGATTCTAAATCCCCATACGGTACAGCCATTTCTCGCTCTAAAGCTTGTAATAACTCTTCAAAAGTCTGAAAATATCCAGGCTCGATTGAGATTGCTTCAAAGAAACTCAGCCAATTATTTTTAAATTCTTGACGCAATAGTCGCAATGCTTCAACATTCATCTTCTTCAAAGATGGAGTCAGTGACAATCGCGCCCGATCTAACTCTTGAATAAATGCCTCAATATGCTGCTTTGCTTTTTTGTACTCAGGTGCAAACTCCTCTAGCTGCAACGATGCCAAGTAGCGTTCGCAAACTTGCTCTTTATCCTCAACGGTCGATACAACTGGTGATAACGCCGCTTCTACACGTTCTATTAGTTCAGTTGCCCCATTGTTGTCTGGGTTTATCTTGCCCAAAAATTTTTGACGGTAAACGGCACTCAGCCTTTCTACAACAGGTTTGATACCAAGAGCAATCCTGACGTGGGTAGTTTCATAAGGGGCTTTGTGGCCACGCCCACCTTTGGCTATTGGGTCAGTCATAAACTTGTTAACAGCTTATACTCATTAGAGCATAAACTTGTTAACATCTTTTGGATAACCTTGTTAACAATTTTTAAATTTCTCTTGTATTTAAACTAAACAGTTTAGTTTACTATTGGTGTCAGCTACGCTATATTTACCCCTATAAGGATAAAAGTGAAATTTGCTGAAAGCTAGATATAGTAACGCTTTCCAGACCATCTTGCAGGTTTTTACACGTATCTCGGCTCAATACCTAGATATCTTGGGTGAACAGCGTACAGCATTCGCGGATACGGCAAGCACTAAACAGGCAGACACCGAACAAGGTGCGGTCGCGGTCATTTTCTAAGCCATGACTGAAAATTAGCTGTATCTTTGACTGCGTTAGAACTTTGGCGCGTCCGTGCCTGTTGATTTTCATTACCAGACTGTAGACCCTGTAATCCACAGCCTACAACTAATTGACACCTGATTAGTCAGAATTGTTGTTCTGCTAGGCAAAGCGGGAATAATAGGTTTATTCTCTAAGCGTTTTAAGTTTAAGGAAATGCTTAGTAATAGTACAAAAAATTATTGACAGTATGATTTACTATGGGTAACTCAAAAAAGTTTGCTTTTGTTAATGATGCAGCAGAAAGAGAGTACAAAGATTTACCAAAGGACGTTCAAACTGAATTTGGAATTAATTTAAGAGCAGTGCAGGACAATAAAAAACCATTTCTACCAATCGAGTACTTAAGTAATATAGGAGGAGGTGTTATAGAACTTAAAATTAATGGAAGTCCTGCTTTTCGATGCGTGTACATTGCAAAATATTTAGATACTGTAATTGTTTTACACTCTTTTGAAAAGACAACGAATGGTGTAGATAAGCAAGCGATGAAAACAGTAGAAAAAAGATACAAAGAGCTACAATCCGAACTCAGAAATCAACAGTAACTATGCAGCTACAGGTACTTTTTGAATCTGGATTGAAGCTTCTTCTGAGCTTCCAAAGGTAAAACTAGCCTTAAATCCTAGCTTATCTAGCACAGAGAAAAGTGCATCTAGAGTTAGTTTATCAATCTTGCCATTTACTATGTCTGAGATTCGTGGCTGGCTTACTCCTAATATTTCTGCAAATTCTTTTTGTGTGTAACCCGCTTCTTCCATGATGTCTCTAATCATGATCGTCAAATCGGCTTTTAAAACAGATTTGCTGGCGACTTCTGGAGTCTCTGTTGCGTGAAAGGGGCTTTCGTAGAACTTTAAGGCCACGATTTTACTTTTGCTAATATATGGGATTACTATAGTTATACAAAATTTTATATATTCTGTCAAACTCTTTTTCTGGTATCCAGTTCCTTCCAACCCCCACCAGCAGCCACACCCCAACCGCACCACCCACCAACCCTGCCCCATAGTCCCAAGAGCGATCACATTTGCCTGTCTTTTGAAATACCCGTGCTATAAGGCTCTATAAAGGGCTGGTGCTGGATTACATAGGAATCCACCCATTTTTATAGTTAGTGCGCTGTAATGGCTGATTTTAGGCATGGTCACGGACTGATAAGGCTTCCACGCATCTACACCCATAACCCCAGAAGCGATCGCACTTTGGCACTTCTTCCCTGCACAAGGCGTTGCATCCCATAGGAGGCTGTTGACACTCTGCTAGCTCATATCCATCCTGTGCAGTTGTTCTTGCATTCTTTTATAGGTAAAATAGTATATTTAATGCAAGCTGTAACTATTGCTGGGTAAGGCTTAACGGGTATCAGTCATTGTTGAAAATCTGCACAAAACTCAACCAGCTATCAATCAGAGCTAAACCAGCCCAATAAGCTTACTGTGCAAGGGTTACAGTCATTTGCGGCTGTGCAGGGAAAGAAAGGTGCGATCGCAGTTGCGGAGATGGAATTAGTTATCAGAACTAGCGTTCTGGTCAGCGAAATTCTGATAAGTAAATATTAAAAAATATCAAGCGACTGTACAGTTTACTACTAGAACGCTGACTATTAAAGACTCAATTCATCATCCTGCTGGCGTTGTTGCTGCTGCTGTTGCCTTAACTGCTGCCCATAATCAAGTAGCTGCTGATTCCAATCACTGGCTTTAGATTTTTTGATTTGGGACTGTGGCATTAGTTCTAATACACGCTGTGCTGCCGCATCAGAGCTTTTATCGTTACCAAACGCCACCACTATATTATTGATATCTCGCAATCGCTCAAGTGGTAAGCTCTTGATGTCATCAATAGCCATATAGACTGTTCGTTCGGGTGGAACATCGCCCCTGATAAGATATTCCAGCATGGCTCTTGAAATAGCATCAATGGGAGATTTACATAGAATAGCTGTTGAGGTTTTATCATTAGCCTTTCCCCCCAAACTGAAGTAAAACCAGCTATCACTGCGTTTAGTGCCTTTCTCGTATCCCTTAAAGCTGTTGTTCTCCCCCCTAGTTCCCCGTAGGAATGCACCGTTACGTTGACCATCAAGATTTCGCATGACAAAAACAGCGTTTTGTTTGTCATCAGCGTAAACTAGCCCCTGATTATAAAGCATTTGAATACAGTCAGAGCGGATGCCCCGAAATTGATTGAGGTAATGTTCAACGGCAGACCAGTTAGCTTTATCTTCAACGGGTGGGGTGAATTGGGGACGGGGTTCAGTCTGGATAATGTCAGCAGCCCTGTTCTTAACGTGAGCGATCGCTGCACGTTCTACACCAGCTTCACCAAATCGCTCATGTAACCAGACAACCGCCTGCCGAAAATTGCACTGATTAACGTGCATCACCAAATCAATCGCACCGCCGCCACCTTTCTGTTGTTCGGGGGCGAAGTCGTAGAATTTGGGCCCATCTATATTAATGATGTGTCCGTGACCCTTCCATTTTCCTTGTTCTTGGTGTAGCCCCAATTCCCAAGCCACATCAACAAGTGGCAAGTCGCGCAGTTGTTGGGTTTTCAATTCCAGCGATCGCACAATTTCTTCTAGCCGTTGTCGTTCCTTCTCACTGGCTCTAGCCCGTTGCTCTGCCCTCTCCAATCGCTCCTGCATGAAAGCGCGGTCAGCCAGTTGGTGGTTGAGGACATGGAATTGGTGATCATTCTGAATCCGGGCAACGTAATTTGTAGCTGATTCAAAAGGTTCGGGTTCAAGTTTTTTATTCGACCAGACGTTGTTTAGTGGTTCACTGTTAACGGCTTGGTAATACTCCTTAACTTTGGTGTGGGTTGCCTTACTGCCCTTAACTCCCCGTTCAATGCCCAAAGGAGCGAGTGCAGCAGCATAGCTATCTTGGAGTTTCGATAACTTAATGCTGGCAGCACGGCCATTACCCCCAAACATTTCTTTGTGGCTTAACTGCTTAGTTTTCTCGTTGATCGGTACGACATAGGCATGAATGTGGGGAGTAGCTTCATCCAAATGCAATTCTGCCCTGACGCACTTATCACCATAGTTATTGACTAGCCAACTGCGGGAAGCCTTAACAAAGTCCAACATTCGGGGATTATCCCATTCGCCGGCTTTTGATGGATTATCAGGGCGAAAATATTCTGGGGATGCCGAGAGAAAAATATCGCTACACAGCACGGCATCCTTGCGCGGTTTGTGTAAAGTTGTCTTGGCTATCTTGTTTTTCACCAAAACTTCAAGCGGTGAATCATCCTCCATACCAATCAGCCGGATATTTTTTTTAGTGGTGTCGGCATTTGGGGTATCTTGTAAACGTGCGGTATGCTTCTCGCTACCGCCAATGTTGCCGAAAGACTTGAGTTTTTCAACGCGCAGAATCGCTAAAGCCACCATTGTTTTTACTCGGATTTTGCAGTTGTGCCAATAGGGTGCAAACTCCCCGCAGGGGCGAACGTAACTTCTGCGTCTTGAGCGAAGCGAAAGATGGGCGCAGCCCACCCGCAGGGCGCGGAAGTGTAGTGAGTACACCACCAACATGGTACCCCGAAGCGAAATTCTCCGGCAACAGCACCCACTCCTGCTGCAAAGCGACCTCTTGGCACAAGTCTGGAACAACTCAGCACAATAATCGCGCAACTTGGCACAATTTGGTCAGCCAAAATCAGCATTTAGGGTTATGAACCGAGGGGAATCACAAGTGCCAGATTGTGCTAAATTGGTGCAATATCTGCACTTAGATAGTGCCATCCTGCTCTAAATCTGCACCAAAATTAAATCATCGTTTTAACCAGCTATTTGCATGACTGACATTTACCTCAGCGTGGACGTTGGTGGGTCGCAAACTAAGATAATTTATCAAGTGGATGACCAGACTAAACCAAATTACTGGACGTTCGCTCATTTTGACCTTGTGAGTGAGAATTATGTCTTACAGGGCTTAAGTTCAAGCTCATAAATGGATTCAGGGATTTTCATCAATAAAAGAATCTGTTTTTGAAGCTGGTTAATAGGGGTAATGAAGACCGTAGAATCAGGGAGGAAGTAAAGAGTTAGGTGACAAAAAGCCTTAAGCATTTGTTCGGCAGAAGGACGAGGAGTTTTTCGTTTGGGATTGCCATCATAAAGACCTTGCAAAGAATCTTCAGCTTGTTGAAGTGCCTGCCTGACAACAAACTCCATAAGGGTAAAAACGCGCAAAGCAATGTTTAATAAAAACATCAAGCCAGTGATTCGGTTTTGATTCTGGAAGTAAATCGGTAAAGCAGGCAAAGAACCCCTTTTAAAGCGATGAAAACCGCGTTCAAGAAGCCATTCGTCTCGGTAATACATTACCGACTCAGATAAAGTTAGCTGTTCGGGAGGTGCATTAGTTACGTACAATCGCCAACCAGCCAAAATTTCTGCTTCAACAATTGCACTATCAATTTTCTCAATTTGGAGTTGAAGCCGTGTCGAAGTAACCTGTTGTTGTAGAGTATTTTTTGAGGGTCGTCCTCGTCTTTGATGGCGAGTTTCTGTTCGTGTTTGTTCTGTAATCGTAGTTGAGAAAAAATCAGTAACGCGATGGCGTTTGAGGATATTCTCAACCTTATAAGTAAGCACATCTAGCTCGGTTCCTGGTTTATTGGCTAATTTCTCCAAGGCAAGTTGAGCTTGATTGATGCGTTTGTTTTGACTATCAATCGCTCCTAGAGCAAGCTTGTGGGAATAAACTACCAAATAGCGTTCGTGCCAACGAACCCATTTATTTGTTTCTGGATTTAACCAAAACTTACCCAACTCAACCTCAAAACCTTTACCAACAGCAGTTTCTTGTTCTTCTTGTTGGGGTAAACGAATATCGATGATTTCTGTTGATGATTGTTTTACCCATTGTTTGAGCAATTGGGGGTTTTGTCCGCTCATTGGCAAGGGAACACAGTAAAATCCTCCATTTAATGCGATGTTGGCACGGGTTGAGATCGAACCAGCCTTACAGTCAGCGATGAAGACAAAATGTTTGTGCCCAATTACTTTTTGTATCTTTTGCCAGGTGGGAAAATATAAAGGGTCATCGGCTCCATTGCCTTCAAGAGTGGCGCTGACTAAGGGCATTCCCATCGGGTCGAGCGTTGCTAGTAACTGACGATATTGCAATAAGTCTGGGCGTTTATCTTTGGAGTAGCCATGACGCAATAGATTGTCTTCTAGATGACTTGTGTTTTCATGATTTACACTGAAGCTTGTTGTGTCTGTGCGTGCAATTTTTGTCGGTAATTCGTATGCTCTAATTATCTGCCTTCCTAATTTAATTTCTATTTCTTGTCTAGCAAGTGATTGCTTGCCTAATTCTTCTACTACCCTTCCCAATCGGTCATCACTGACATCTTTGTTTCCTATCGACCACCCCGTTGTCAATTCCAAAATCTTTCGATGTGTTTCTACCCATTCTTCGACTGCACATAACCGATGGTCTGATTGAGTGATTATATACGTTAGTAATAATACACTCAACTGCCCGTAGCTCATTCCTTGGTGGTTTCCGTGCGGCTTCTTCAGTTTTTGGTCGATATGTTTGGCTATCTCTATCTGAGCAAGCCATTTAACTATTAATGGAATATCGTCTATCCGCTCGGAGCTTATTTTTACTTCTGTCTCACTCATCGATGCACCACCACCTGACATCATCCTCTACTCAAACTACCCCCAAATCCACTCTCATCAGGAGTTGCTTCAAAAATCCTCTTAATCATTACCCCTCAAGGAATTAATTCCTTTGACTGCCTTAAAATCAGCGAACGCACAGAAATTATGTTCTGCTGCCACCAGCGATAGAAGAGATTACTAAGGATAAACTCAATTTTTTCATGGAACGCTTGGGCTGGATTGGTAGCCCTTCACCAGACCAACAACTGTGGGTTGAGTGGAATAACAGAGTGGTGGTGTTGGGTGAGTTCGCGGCTAACTTTGATCCGCTTGACCGCATTAAGGAACTCAAATATGAGAATGCCTTGTGGAAAGTATTGAGTGCTGTTGGCTTAATTGTTGAACTGAGCAACGTAAAAGTAACAGCGAAAAAACAAATTAACTTGGAGTTGGCGTTACTTCTGCCGTGGAATGAGTACAGCGATCGCCGTCGCTTTGAAGAACAGTTACGGGTAATGCTGGCTAATTTTACGGTACGCAAACAATATTTAAAGGTGAACCTAGAGCGTTTCTTGTGCCGTCCTGAAGGTGGGGGATTAGCAGCACTGCGAATCAAACAGCAGGGGGTAGACTGGTTACGCACTTCCCAACTGGCGGTATTGATGTTCGGTCACAGGAACACGACAGCACTTTATTTTGACCGGGGGCAACTGAAGCTGGGGGATAGTCCACTGCTGGGCTTTGCCAATATGTTGGATATCGTGCTGGATATGACGAGCGGTTTAGACCGAGAGCGTTTATCTTCGGCAATATTTGATGCACGCTACACGATTATTAATAAGGTCTACAGCAAAGACCGTAATTGCTCGGCACGCCCTGATTGGATAACTTTTGACCGAATACAAGCCCTAGCAAGTGCGAAAGACCCCACTTTAAGACAAAAAGAAATTTCTCATATTGCTGATGCAATCAGAGTGGCAACAGCCCAATATTGGGATAATCTCAATCGGTGGATGGACAAAATATTACCCAGACCGTTGAACGAAGTAATCATCGGTGGGGGCGCTGCTTACCATGTAGAAGTTGAGTTGGAGAAGTATTTTAATTGTGCATGGCAACTCAAGAAAATAGATACGTATAGCAGTGTTTACGAGAGAACTGGTCAATACATCCCCAAAGACGACAAATTGCCAATGATACCGATGGTTTGGGGTAGTGGTTTTATAACTCAGGTGCAAGAAACATTTAATTTAGATTCAGAACAAACGTATAGGTATAGTACCTCAGCGCGTTTGGTGGACTGCTTTGGGATGTTTGATTATTTGTTGGGGATGGAGACAAGTCAATGAACCAAAGCAAAAAGAAACGCAAGTCTTTGAGTTTGCGGCTTCAACCTTATGAGGGTGATGTTTTAGCGGAGGTGGTTGATTACTTGAACTCGTTGCCCAAGGATGAGGCACAGCGTAAGGTGGCTGATATCTTGGTGGCTGCTTTCTTGCCAGTGGCGCGGTATTCGAGCGGTAATTTTACAAGAGAGCAGATCCGTTTTGCTTGTTGGGAAGCGCAGGACTCCTTGAATAAACACGGTAGTTATATGCGTTTGGCACTGTCGGTGGAACAACCGCAGTTTGTGGTGTCACAGCCAGCGTTGCCTGCACCAGTTGTAGCGGTCAATGCCCCAAGCTACAAGAGTAATGCTTTAGAGTCGCCTGAGCTTTCAGGGGAAGCGGCTGATTCAATCAGACCTGCTTCAATAGTTCAAGGTCAGGCTTCGTCGCAAGAATTGGATGCGATTTTTGGAGGAGATTGAGCGAAGAATATTTGAACGATAAGCCGCCGCAGTTGTAGCTGTTAACTGTGAGGCGGCTTTTATAGTGCTTATGTAGTTTATTGGTATTAAATTTTGAGGGCTATTTTTTCTTTTTCGGTTTTGGCTCAAAAAATCTGTCAAAACTTTTTTGCGTACTGTGCGAGAGTTTTGGTCAGGAATTTTTGGCATCCAAATCAGGGAGGTAAATTAGGTTTTTGGGGTCGAAATCCTTAGATTTACCTTATGTTTACCTTGTAAATACCTTAGATATGCCATTGCAGAACCTTATTTTTGACAAAATTGTGGTTTCAAAATCGGCTTGTTTGCAGTTCGCTACATCTAACTGAGCTTTTCTCTGAACGTTAAATGAACTTTTTTCTGAACCATTCTCTGGACTAAAACTGTAGCTGTTTTATTATTTACGGTCTCGATATAGTTATCCTAGAAAGCCTCACAAGGCTTGCTGGCACTGAAGATAGAATTTTATCTGTAGCAGTTAAATTGCAAACAGCATTCTTAAGCACTGAGTTTTAGTCCAAAAGAGAAATACCAATTTAACACAGAAAAGGA
This sequence comes from Nostoc sp. C110, assembly GCF_043099725.1. Taxonomy (GTDB): domain Bacteria; phylum Cyanobacteriota; class Cyanobacteriia; order Cyanobacteriales; family Nostocaceae; genus Nostoc; species Nostoc muscorum_A. Next base: position 12,083 of record NZ_CP171141.1, read on the forward strand.
GAGAAAGTTATGCAACCTATCAAAGCTATCGCTATCGTCTTATCTGCCATGACTGTGGGAATGCAGAACCCAGCAGCAGCAGTGATTAACAACCAAGCATCTCAGGCTAATTTAGTATTGGTCACTACAAAGCAATTGACAACAAAGCAGCCCGTTCTAGTTGCTATCAATGATACTTATTGGGGACCGCAGGGTGATTTCAAAATTTCGATGCCTGGTGAAGTAACAGAAAATACATCTGAGCAGTTGACATCTGTAAGCGCTACCCGAACTGTATACACCGTTATCCATAGAGACTTTCCAGAAGCCTCCAGAATACCTATTCCACAGATTCGGCAAGTGCTGCAAAGTGCAATGCGAGAAACCATTGGTGGTACAGGTAAAGTAATTAGAAGTACCAATCTTGTAATTGATGGGCATCCTGGTTTGGAGCTACTGATGGAACACTCGGATGAAAGTCTGGGACAATATCGAGCATTTGTTGTTAACCAACGCCTTTACTTTATGGGATCTTTAACACCAGATGAGTTAACCACTGAAGCTGTTAATTTCTTTGATTCTTTCCAGGTTTATCCAGAGCGGATTCGTTATTCAATCTTCTGAATTTATTAATGATTAAAACAAAAGATGATGTTCATATATTTGTTGCTTAATCAGCATCTCACTTTGACTTATTGCTTAACAATAAATGAAGTTGTCTTGAGCATTGTACAGCCTAATGACAATAATTAAATTTAATTATTGTTAGAAAATACTTTTATTGAATATCAGGAGTTGTAAGGTGAATTTTATTCAGACGTTACCCATAATATCTTGGGAGTATATTGTAGAGCAAAGTTTCTTGAATAAGCTAAAAAGTATTGAATGGCAAGAAATATTTATGAGACTTATCAAATCTGAACAAGGTCCAAGCTTGAGTGTAAAAGAAGCCTTATTTGCAATTCGACAGTATGGTTTGTTCCTATTTTTAATACAAAAATACCCAGACGCGAGAATGGTTCCTAATCAAGAAATTGATGCAGTTTTACACGCACATAGAGCTAATATTCATCAGTTTGAAAAAGACTGCCAAAACCTCTTTAGTGTTTGTCTGAAACATATTCCCGAATTTGGAGTTCGAGGAGAAGCTGAACGTTTAGAATGGCAATTAGCTTTTGCTCAAACTCAGAAACTCTTTGAGCTAAATTTTGGGCAAGGTACTATGGGCATATCCGCAGCTGCTTGTTGTGAAATTCTTTTGAGTTGTACATAATTTAGCTGCTTTCAAAATCATTCTGAAGAACCAGATACCCGACTTATTAAATAAGTCGGGTATCTGACATTTCTGTATCTAGCGTTTGCAACAAATTTTGTGTTTCCTCGGCTTCCAGTAGCATCCCCAGTTTTTCAAAATTTTCTAATGCTTTACTAGCCCAATGATGAGCATCAAATAAATTGCCCTTTGCCTTTGCCAGAGAGCATAATGAGCGTTGACAAAATCCAATGCGGCTTTTGTCTTCGTTAGCTTCAGCTACCCGCAGTCCTTCTGTTAAGAGTTGTTCGGCTTCATCCAGTCTTTCTTGTTTGATGGCAATGTCAGCCAGCCAATTTTGAGTACAAAAGATGGCGCGTATCCAGTCCATTGCTTGTGCAAGTTTTAGGGTTTCTTGAAAACTTATTTTCGCTTGCTCATATTTTCCATTTTTAAATAAAATTTCAGCTTGATAATATTGAATTTGCACTAATTGCCGCGAACGCTGTTGTTGCTCTAATTGTGTTTGTTCCAGTAGTTCTGTTGCTTGAGTCAGCCAAACCTGTGCCTCATCAAACCTTTGCTGTTGAATGCGTAAAACTGCTATATTTCTAGCCAAGCACAACATAAATAAAGCTTCTTGATGCTGACGTAACTCCCAAGCCTTGGTAAATAGTTCGTCTGCTTCTTCTAACTGCTTCTGCTTTCCCACAGAAGTAAGAGTCCAAGCACGGTCAACCATTACTTTTGCTGTAACTGACCAGTCCCCACGTCGTTCTGCTGCTTGAATTAGCCATGCTGTCCAACTGAGGCGATCATCCCAGTATTGCAAACGACTTTCTCGCCTACCCATTATATGGGTGTATGCCTCAATATTTTGCCAGAACTTCAACATTTCGGTGTATCGACCCTCAACCATACACCACTCAATGGCAGCTTGTAAATTTTGCCACTCCTCCTCTAAACCATCGAACTGTCCTTGCCACCCTTTAGCATCTTGTCCGGCGTACCTCTGGGCAAAGCTTGAGTACCAACTAATCCACCTCTCCCTTGCTTCCCGTTCAAAGTCAGGGTAATCCTTTAGTTCGGCTAGGGCATACTCGCGGGTTAGTGGTAGCATACTATAGCGATTATTGTCTTGTCTGACTAAGGAAAGTCCTCGTAATTGAGCTAAGTCTGCATTTGTTGTATTCAAGTTCATTTCTGGGACTGCAACTTGTACCAGAGCATCCTGCAAAGCTGGCATTGGAAACAGCGCTAGTGCCATGAGTAACTTATGGGTTGATTGTCCTGTGAGTGGTTTGACGGAAGTTTCAAAGCAAAAACGGGCAACATCTCCCGTAGACTGAGACACCCCTCCTAATACTTCCTTCATGGGATAGCCGTTAGCTAGCTGACCAATTGCGTAGCTGATGGCTACTGGAATACCCCCTGTAACTTTGTAAAGAGTTTGACTATCTTTATCGCTGAGGGAAACTCCTTTTTCTTGAGCTTCGTGCTTAATTAAACAAAGACCATCTGACTCTGGCATTGATGTTAAACGCACGGGTACAAACAAAATTTGTTCGCGGGTAGTAATGACCGCTTTCACAGTTGGTGGCAACTCATACAAAAATGCCAAAACATCCTGCTGATTTTCTACCGTCTCCAAATTATCGACAATTAGCAACGTGCGCTGACAGGAGAGGGCATCGTTAATTAAATCTAATTGCTCTTCAAAACTCATCGCTGTAATATCTAATTCATCTAATATCCGGGCAATCTGGCGGAAAATATCGTGCAAAGTCCTTCTGGGAGCCAAACTTGGCAATAAACCGAAGGGCATGAGGTAAGACTGTTTGGCTGAGGTAAAAATAATGGTATTGAAGGTAGGCACACCCAAGAAAGCTTCGTTGTTACTGGCGTGGAGACAGCGATAGGCTGCTTCTAAGACAAGGGTTGTTTTGCCTACACCACCAATACCATCGACGCTAACCAAATGTGCAGAATGCAAAGGTGAAAGTAATTCCAAAAGCCGAGCAATTTCCTCTTCTCGACCAACAAATGTATTGCAACTAGGGGCAGGTAAGTTGTGACGTAGCCGTTTGAGGGAAATAGCCGGCGGAACTAAAGGCAGTTCGTCGGGTGTAACAATTTCGTCGCTGTTACTTCTGTTATACTTCGGCTCTTTTAATAATTTTTCTAACACTAAATTCACTTTATTAATACGTACTTTTTGCCCTGTAGCGTCTGATAATAACTCCCAAAGTTTTGGGCAAAATACTCGCTGCACAGTGCCGTCGGAGTATCCAGAAACCCGAATATCTTTAAGCTTCTTCCCAGCAAAAACTTGCTCCAGGATAGACTTTTGCACATCTGTCAAAGGGATTCCTGTTTTAGAGAGAACTAGAACATTTGCCACTTTTATGAGTTCCGATATCTTTTCAATGTCCATCTGTCCACTGTAAATAATCACTTTTAGTGAGCTTAACTTAATTTTGAAGTTAAATTGATCCTTTCAAACAATTGAGCTAACCAACTGAAAATGTTGAATATTTTGAACTTAAGAGTTGAATATACAGATGAAATTCAAGCTCCCAAATGAATATCAATTCTGATACTTTATGAATAAAGCCTAAAAGTCAAAGTATATACATTGAGATTTTGGCAAGAACAAGGATATTGCCTATTACAAAGAATATTGATTTCAGGTTTATGTAAAAATAATTAATGTCAGGAGAAAAAATATGTTTAGTTTTCTCAGAGCTTCTCTGAGCCTAGTTCCTGCTGTCTTTATTTTAGTGCTAACTCCCTTTGCAAGGGTTAAGGCTGAAAATTCGCTAGGAGTTTCAACAACTGACAAAAGTACTGATTCCCTTCAGAAAGTTAGTCAATATGCTCAACTGAATTCTGCACCAGTCACTTCAGTTACTCAGCTTTCTGATGTGCAACCGACTGACTGGGCATTTCAAGCCTTGCAGTCTCTACTTGAGCGTTATGGCTGTATTGCTGGATACCCTGATGGTAGTTTCAAAGGCGATCGCGCCATGACTCGCTTTGAGTTTGCTACTGGATTAAACGCCTGCTTAGACAAAGTTAATCAACGAATTGATGCTGATATTACACAGATGGTTAACAAAGAAGATTTGGCGGCTTTGCAAAAGCTACAAGAGGAATTTGCAACAGAACTTGCTAGTTTGCGGGGTAAAGTTGATGCTTTGGAAACACGTACCGAACAGTTAGAGCAACAACGGTTCTCTACCACTACAAAACTTAATGGTCAAATAATATTTGCTGCCACAGATGCTGTTGGAGATGCTAGCCCTAGTGGAAATGGGGATCAAAGCAACCTCACATTTTCTAGTCGGGTGCGTCTCAACTTTGATAGCAGCTTTAATGGACAAGATCGGCTGCGGATACGATTTCAGGCGAGTAATGTGGTAAACCCAACTGCACCCGGAAATGAAGCTCGTTTAAGCTTCCAATCTGGTAGTGATACAAATAATAATGTTTTCCTCAGTAAGCTGGAATATCGTTTTCCCATAGGCGATAAGGTAAGTTTTCTGTTGGGTACAGGTTTTAATACTTACTTTGATGATGCGGATGTGATTAATCCTCTGCAAAGCGATGGGAATGCTGCTATTTCTCGATTCGGTCGATACAGTCCGATTTTTCGTTTAGGTGGAGATACGGGCGTAGGTGTCACCTTTAAGCCGAATGGCAATTTAAAAGCAGAAATATTTTATTTAGCAGGTAATACCAACAACCCCAGTAGCGGCTTGTTTAATGGTAAATATGGTGCATTGGGGCAGATTGTATTCTATCCAAACGAAAAAGATCCAATTACCAAAATTGCCTTCACTTACGTAAATGCCTACAATGACAACGGTTTAGGACATAATACTGGCAGTATACCCTCCAACTTGGGTGGACGAAGAATTTCTTCTAATTCCTATGGGATTGAAACGAATGTCAAAATTAGTGATGGCTTTCAACTTGGTGGATGGGTAGCCTATACCAATGCGCGGGCTTTAACTGGGGAAGTTAAAGGTGATGCTGATATCTGGAGTTGGGCTGTTACCCTAGCCTTCCCCGATCAAGGTAATTTGGATAAAGGTAATTTGGGAGGGATTATCGTTGGGATGCAGCCTAAATTGACTGGTTCTTCAGGAGAGTTATCAGGCTTACCTCCTCGTGATCCCGATACGGGATTTCACATTGAAGGGTTTTATCGGTATCAAATCAACGATAATATCAGTATTACTCCTGGTTTAATTTGGCTGACAGCACCAAATCACAACGAGCAGAATGGGGACATTTTTGTGGGAGTAATTAGAACTACGTTCAAGATATAAAGAATATTGCATTAGAACCCTGACTTTCTTAAAAAGTCGGGGTTGCTAAATTATTATTTTTTTACAAAAAAAATAGTTGCAGTATGTTACAAGAATCACGACTGTAGTAAAATTATTACGTAAGCAATACTGCTGAAGAGGTAAACGTAACTTTAATCTAATTCGTTAACCGTAATAGCCTACGTAATTTTTAGGTTTAATATCCCCGCCTCTATAGCAATTCTAAATTAGATACCCGACTTATCTAAGAAGTCGGGTATCTGAAGCTATCGATTATTACAAATTAAACAATCTTTTGTTATCCAGGGTTTAATTAAAATTATTTTGGAGATTAATCAATGCAAAAACCAATGGAAGTTTACTGCACTCGTCCAAGTTGTACAAAACCGGAAAATACTATTCCAGGCGATTCTTTAAATTCAAATACAACAGAAATACTTTGCTCTAATTGTAAAATGCCATTGATTTTACAGGGGAATTTTGTAGCCCTAAGTTTTATAGGAAGCGGCGGATTTGGCAGAACTTTTAAAGCACTGGATCTGCACTTTCCGTACACAAACCGTGTAATTAAACAGTTGCACCCCAGAAATACTTCTGGACAAATATTAACTCCAAAAATTCTCAAACGGATAGAAGAAATGTTTGTGAGAGAAGCAATCACTTTGGACAGACTGAGACATCCACGAATTCCAAAATTTTTGGCTTTTTTTACTATGGAACTTGAGGAAGAAACAGGCTATGTGCAAAAGTTTTTTTATTTAGTGCAGGATTATATAGAAGGAAAAAATTTAGCTCAGGAACTCCGGGAGGTGGGAAGCTTTTCAGAGGGTGAAGTTATAAACATTCTCAAGGAAATTCTGAACTTACTCAATTATATCCATAATTATGACGGTACTAACGGAGTTATACATAGAGATATTAAGCCTGCTAATATCATACGCTGTAGTCAGGACAATAAGCTATATCTAATAGATTTCGGTGCAGTTAAACAGATATTGCAAGGATTAGAAGTTGAGACAACATCTATGGTGCTAGATCCGCATTTTGCACCGCCTGAGCAATTTGATCGTGACAAAGTATCCCCTGCATCAGATTTATACGCCACAGCCACAACTTGTCTGTGTTTGTTAACAGGAATTATAGATACTCGTGAGCTTCTCTTGAATTCAAGTTGGAGAGTTCATGTGCCAGTGAGCGATCAGCATTTTGCAAAAGCTTTAGACGAAATGCTCAAACGCAGACAAGAAGACCGTCCTCAGTCTGCTCAAGAGGTTCTTAAGATTCTGTCTGGTGAACCTAATTCAGGCTCACATGCTACTCAAAGAGCTAATCCAGGCTCGTCTCCTAAACCAAGAATGTTGAGGAGATTTATTGATTGGGTGAGCCAACTTCCTAGACGCTGGCGTTCGATAATAAATTTTGGTTTTTCGGTTTTATTAGGAATAGCGATCGCAGTTGCTTTCTATTTTATATTTCATCCAAAGTCACCAGTCCTACCACCACCTTTTGCCAACTATTTTAGCAGAGGGGAAGAATCTTTAATTCCTCAACTAAATGCAAAAGCTGTTGAGCCAACTTGCAAACAAGCTTACAATTTAAAGCAAGAAGGAATGAAAGCTTTTAAACAAGCTAGTTCGTCTGGTAATGAAGCCCTTTTTAAAAAAGCTGAGGATTTGTTTACACAATCCATAGATAAATTTAAACCAGATCCTAATGTAACAAACTCTTGTATAGTTGATCCTGAAACATTTATTTACCAATACAACTCTAAGGTTGCTCAAACTGCATCAGCGCGTAACCTACCAACAATTGCAGTTGTTATTCCAAATATGCCCGAAGATAATATTGCATTAGAAATACTACGTGGTGTAGCCCAAGTTTTACAAGAACAAGACACAAATTTACCATTGTTTCAAATACTCCTAGCAAGTAACAATAATATAGACCTGGAAGTAAAAAAGCTAGCTGAATTTATTTCTTATCAAAATATTCCAGAAGAATTTAATCATTTTAATAAAAGTCAAATTTTAGGAGTTATTGGCCGCTATACAAGCAAATATCTTTTTAATCAAAATATGAATAGACAACAAAAGTTTGAGGGTGTAGGAGAAATTTATGGGAAAAAAGAACTTGTTTTGATTGCACCTACAAGTACCGCTACCAGGACAATCAATACTCAAGGAAAATATTTGCATCGTTATGTTTTCCGAACAGCTTCTAATGATTCCATTGCCGCATCAAAATTATCTAAATATGTATGGGATGATCTTCAATTAAATAACGTCCTGATTATTTACGATTCTAAAGATATTTTTAGCCAATCTTTAGCCGTAGAATTTCAATCTAAAATGAGCGATAAATATGAAGAAGGGAATTATGATCTTTGTGATGTATCAGCATCTATAAATAATGCTTTATTTTGCAAAAATCAGTTAAAAAATTCCGAGCTACAGGCATTAATGTTAGCAGCTCCTAATGTAAATTATAATGAATACCTGGATATTATTAGAAGAGTAACGAGCAGAAAAGTTCAAATTTTAGCAGGAGATAATTTGTATAAAAACATACAAAAGTCTGCTAATAAAATAACAATTGCGGTGTCTTTTCATGCAGATAATGCTAAAAACAATTTTAATGATAAAACTAAAGAGCTTTGGGGAATAAGAAAAGTTAGTTGGAGAACAATGACTTCGTATGACGCAGCGCAGGTATTTGTGCAAGCTTTAAAAAATAATAACAATCCAACTCGTCAAAGTATATTCAATAAGTTGAATGATGAGAATAATTTTTCTGCTCCAGGTGCTACTACAGAGGTAAGATTTGATCAGGATCACGATCGCAAAGCAGTCACAGGGGTTGGTGTTTTAGTACAAGTTAATCAAAGTAATCCTAAGAAGGATGAATATGGTTTTACTCTTCTGGAAACACTACAACGAAATAATCCCTAAATAAAACGTACAAACTGTCAATGTAACAATGTAATTTTTTTACAAAAACTTGAAATTTATGCCTGAACGCTTTTCTCTCAAAGCCTCTCAACAGGGAAAGAAACTCATCAAGGAAGCCTGGAAGAGGCTAATTGTGATACATGGAACGGCGATTGTAAGTGCTTCAGATATGAATGAAATAGTTCTTAGAAAAGCAAGTAAGATTTTACAACCAGATAAAAACTGGGATAATGTTTCAGAAGACCATTATGCTGTATCATCAGCTACTTTGAGACGCTTTCGGGAAGCAAAGGAGCGTATTACTGCTTCTACTTTTAATACTTTTTGTCAAGTATTGGACTTGAACTGGGAAGATGTAGCAGAAAATGAAGCAGATGCTAATAAAGATTTGAGCGAAGCCCCTCCTCCTATTAATTTTTGTGGTCGTACCCAAGAGTTAGCTGAACTTCAGCAATGGCTTCTCCAAAAAGATTGTCGGTTAGTCTTTGTTCACGGGATGGGTGGAATTGGAAAAAGCGCCTTAGTTCGCCATTTAGTAGATAAAATTGCTGACAAATATAATCGTTTAATTTGGCTTTCTTTAGAATCAGCACCACCATTTAAAAAGATATTGAACAGACTGGTGCAATTTTTATCTAAAGGTGAAGAAGAAGAAGGCGATATTTCCCAACTCATGCAGTATTTACATCATCAAAAATGTTTAATAGTGCTGGATGCTTGGGAGGAAATTATGGACAATAATAGCGAAGATTACACAAAGTATAATGGATTTTTAGAGACAGTTGCTAAAGAATCCCACAAAAGCTGTTTATTATTACTTAGTAGAAGAAAACCTGACAATATTGCAATATTAGAAGGAAAATTTGTTTGCTGCAAAAAACCGTTACCTCTCACCAAAAAAGATGTAAAAGAATTTTTAAGTGCAGAAGGTCTGTTTGGCACAGATATTGAACTAGACAAATTTAGTGAGCGTTATAACAATCCGTGGATACTTAAGAGAATTATACAAAGTATTCATAATGTATTTAATGGTGATATATCACCATTTATAAATAATGGTGAAGTTACAACTGTTCTTGATGAATTAACCACTGGCTTTTTAAATCAGCAATTCAAAAAGCTTTCACAAGCAGAAATAAATCTGATCTATTGGGTAGGTATCAGACGCAATACAGCCTTGTGGAATCAGTTAGTACAAGATAGTAAGCAATTTATAACTTATCAGCAGTTATTTGAGACTGTAAATAATTTAATTGTCAGGCATTCTTTAATGTCTAAAAACACAGAAGAAATTTCAGTAATTTATATACTAGAACCAATTATTTTAAAATATAGTAACGAGCGATTTATCGCAGAGAATTATGCACAGATTAACCAAATATTTATAAATGGTATCATTAATGGTTATGAACTATTTATTACTCATGCTTTCATTACAGGATACCCAAAAGATGAAGAACTCAATCAGGAACAAATGAGGCGGATTGTTAAACCCATTGAAAAAATGCTATTAGCTAACTTTCATAGTCAGCAGCAACTTGAAAATCAACTTAAAAAAGTTTTGTCACTATTGGAAGATAAAGGATTGTCTCAAGGATATGCCTACCAAAATATTTCACATTTGATTTCGGCTGGCAAAGAAATCTAGCTAAGTGGCCAGGCATTACTGGCATCACCGTGGTCGGGTAGCAGGACTATATCGCTATAATCCCGCCCCCTCAGAACCGGACTTGCGCCTTGCAACGCATCCGGCTCAAGCAAGTCATAAACTACAAATTGTTCCAGAATGTATTTGCTGATGGCAGTACAGATGTACGAGTTGTAGGTTGCCGTAATTGTCACCACCACCCTGAGATTTTGGCTTTTTATGATGAAGATGTAACTCCTCATCATTTAATAGAGATTCCCCGCATACAGGACAGACATATTGTTGCTTTTGGGCTATCTTCTGCCTACTTTTGATTAATTCGGATTTAGTTTTAGCTTCTTGCCGTTTAATCCAGTAGTCCCTTAATTTGGGGTCATCGGGTGATGATTTACCTTTAATAAGAATGTGCCTTTCAATCTTGAACCAGGCAAATTTCACCATATAGGCTCCGGTTTGTTTATTACCAAATACCCATCGGTCAAATGGTCTATCAAGATTTAGATTTCCCCAGTATTTAGCCTTACGCCAGCTATCAGATTTATTTCGATGAGTGCGTTTGGCATACATTTTCTGTTTCTCATATAACCAATGGTCAAGAGAATTGAAAATTTTTGAGGCTACCCCAACTCGGAAGTAATTCGCTTGTCCCCGAATAATCGGATTGAGCTTTTTAATGACTGCATCTGCTGACTTACCTTTACAGTTAAGCCATTCAGAACGCAGTTTACTCCGAATATTTAGCACAGACTTTTTACTAGGTTTGATTAACAGCTTCCATCCAGTTTTAGTAGTTTGGTCTTTGTAGTGCCTGATATTGAAACCCAAAAAGTCAAACCCTTCTGTGAGATGCGATATTTTGGTTTTCTCCTGAGAGAGGGTAAGCCCTCTAGCTTGCATCCAGTTATTCAGGATTTGAAGAACAGTTTTTGCATCTTCAAGTGTTTCACAGAACACCACAAAATCATCGGCGAATCTCACCAAAGCTCTAGATGCACGGAGTTCTCCGTCTTTATTATATTTAACTCCCAAGGCAGATTCCATACCGTGCAAAGCTATATTTGCTAACAACGGACTGACAACAGACCCTTGCGGTGTACCAGCATCTGTTGGATGCCATGAACCTGCTTCCATATATCCTGCTAGTAGCCACTGTTTAATTAATTCACGGGCTGGAAAGCCTGCTAAAAGCTCTAACAGAAAATTATGTGATATGTTGTCAAAACACCCTTGAATGTCTGCATCTACGACCCATTTCTTCCGTTTATTCGGTCGGGCTAGGTTATAGATACTGGCAATAGCATCATGGGGGCTACGTCCTGGTCGAAAGCCGTAACTAGACCTTTCAAAAATTACTTCCCATTCGGGTTCTAAGGCATTTTTAACCATTGCCTGGATGGTACGATCTTGTATTACTGGGATTCCTAAAGGTCGTTTCTTCCCATTAGCTTTTGGGATGTAAATTCGTCGTGCTGGTGATGATTTCCAGGGAGAGTAATCAGTTAATTTATCTACTAACTGACCCCTGGCTGTAGCAGTTTTGATTACTACTTTATCTATTCCTGGAGTGTTTCGACCTCTGTTATACTGCGTTACTTTTCTAACGCTAACTAAGCGATTAGAATAGTTGCGTAGCATCAGTTTCTGGAGAGAGCGTACCTTTTTCAGATTGCCCTCAGTTTTTGCCCTAAAGATTCGCTGTCTCAAATTCCGAACAATCCGATTGGCTTTGCGCCAGTTGACACAATTCCAATTAGTCTGTCCCTTGGTTCGGTTTACAGTTGCCTGCATCTAACTTACACCTCGGTTTGAAATCATTACAACGGATATTGGTTGACTCACCTGCTTCCCGTCAGCACCTTTTCAGGTTGGACATCTGCCCTATCCACCGGGTTATGGATTTCCCTTGCCTTTCGGCTGGTGGCATTCGCTTTTGGAAGCATCCTTGACCCACTGAAGAATTCGGCTTTCCTTACGGATTGCTTACTGGGTAAATCCCAGACTTCATTGGGGTTACTACGTTACGCACGGATGAGATTTAATTGGGTAGGGTGTCCTCTCTACACCGGAGTGTTTGGTGTCCTAGTTCAACTGAAATGGGGAGTTGAACCTTGGCTGAATATTTCTGAGGTATTCAGTACATTCACTCGTATCACCGTGTCAGCCTTTTCGATGACCTTTTCTTACGATGCCTCAATAAGGATTCATTTATATTCACCCATCCAATCTTTCCTTTGCCCGGTTACATTTTTAGGCTAAATGCTTCCTTGGGCTTTACTTTCCGCTTCACACACCACCGTTACCAGTGGCGCATGGGAATGTTAGGAACAGCCTTGGACACTAGACTGGAGGAATCGGTTCCTCACTCATCTTTTGGAAGCTTTGTATATAGGGGCTTCCAACCCTTCGTGCGCCATCGTGTCGCACCCAAAACGAGAAAATTGTACGCTAAGGGTGAAAGCCTACCCGGTAAGTATCTTAGCCCCTCGTTTTTCTACAGCACCCATGAGCGGCTGTTTACCCTCAATTGATTGGTGCAGAGTATTAGTAGTACTCTGCACCATCTTCCAAGACTAATTCGAGTCAAAAGTGATAAATGCAGGTATGCCATTTGCTCAAAACAACTAATTTTTATCTAGCGTGGCAAAACTAGCTAGAGCAAAAACTTAAACGTAGTAAATTCGTTATTATTGAAAATTTTGGTTTACCTATTTACGCCTATTTCAATCATGAAAAATCTACTCTAGCAAGTTTTACCACTCTAGATTTTTATAGCGTTGAGGTTAGCATCAGTTCATTAGAGTACAATTTTCCCGTTTTGGGTGCGACACGATGGCGCACGAAGGGTTGGAAGCCCCTATATACAAAGCTTCCAAAAGATGAGTGAGGAACCGATTCCTCCAGTCTAGTGTCCAAGGCTGTTCCTAACATTCCCATGCGCCACTGGTAACGGTGGTGTGTGAAGCGGAAAGTAAAGCCCAAGGAAGCATTTAGCCTAAAAATGTAACCGGGCAAAGGAAAGATTGGATGGGTGAATATAAATGAATCCTTATTGAGGCATCGTAAGAAAAGGTCATCGAAAAGGCTGACACGGTGATACGAGTGAATGTACTGAATACCTCAGAAATATTCAGCCAAGGTTCAACTCCCCATTTCAGTTGAACTAGGACACCAAACACTCCGGTGTAGAGAGGACACCCTACCCAATTAAATCTCATCCGTGCGTAACGTAGTAACCCCAATGAAGTCTGGGATTTACCCAGTAAGCAATCCGTAAGGAAAGCCGAATTCTTCAGTGGGTCAAGGATGCTTCCAAAAGCGAATGCCACCAGCCGAAAGGCAAGGGAAATCCATAACCCGGTGGATAGGGCAGATGTCCAACCTGAAAAGGTGCTGACGGGAAGCAGGTGAGTCAACCAATATCCGTTGTAATGATTTCAAACCGAGGTGTAAGTTAGATGCAGGCAACTGTAAACCGAACCAAGGGACAGACTAATTGGAATTGTGTCAACTGGCGCAAAGCCAATCGGATTGTTCGGAATTTGAGACAGCGAATCTTTAGGGCAAAAACTGAGGGCAATCTGAAAAAGGTACGCTCTCTCCAGAAACTGATGCTACGCAACTATTCTAATCGCTTAGTTAGCGTTAGAAAAGTAACGCAGTATAACAGAGGTCGAAACACTCCAGGAATAGATAAAGTAGTAATCAAAACTGCTACAGCCAGGGGTCAGTTAGTAGATAAATTAACTGATTACTCTCCCTGGAAATCATCACCAGCACGACGAATTTACATCCCAAAAGCTAATGGGAAGAAACGACCTTTAGGAATCCCAGTAATACAAGATCGTACCATCCAGGCAATGGTTAAAAATGCCTTAGAACCCGAATGGGAAGTAATTTTTGAAAGGTCTAGTTACGGCTTTCGACCAGGACGTAGCCCCCATGATGCTATTGCCAGTATCTATAACCTAGCCCGACCGAATAAACGGAAGAAATGGGTCGTAGATGCAGACATTCAAGGGTGTTTTGACAACATATCACATAATTTTCTGTTAGAGCTTTTAGCAGGCTTTCCAGCCCGTGAATTAATTAAACAGTGGCTACTAGCAGGATATATGGAAGCAGGTTCATGGCATCCAACAGATGCTGGTACACCGCAAGGGTCTGTTGTCAGTCCGTTGTTAGCAAATATAGCTTTGCACGGTATGGAATCTGCCTTGGGAGTTAAATATAATAAAGACGGAGAACTCCGTGCATCTAGAGCTTTGGTGAGATTCGCCGATGATTTTGTGGTGTTCTGTGAAACACTTGAAGATGCAAAAACTGTTCTTCAAATCCTGAATAACTGGATGCAAGCTAGAGGGCTTACCCTCTCTCAGGAGAAAACCAAAATATCGCATCTCACAGAAGGGTTTGACTTTTTGGGTTTCAATATCAGGCACTACAAAGACCAAACTACTAAAACTGGATGGAAGCTGTTAATCAAACCTAGTAAAAAGTCTGTGCTAAATATTCGGAGTAAACTGCGTTCTGAATGGCTTAACTGTAAAGGTAAGTCAGCAGATGCAGTCATTAAAAAGCTCAATCCGATTATTCGGGGACAAGCGAATTACTTCCGAGTTGGGGTAGCCTCAAAAATTTTCAATTCTCTTGACCATTGGTTATATGAGAAACAGAAAATGTATGCCAAACGCACTCATCGAAATAAATCTGATAGCTGGCGTAAGGCTAAATACTGGGGAAATCTAAATCTTGATAGACCATTTGACCGATGGGTATTTGGTAATAAACAAACCGGAGCCTATATGGTGAAATTTGCCTGGTTCAAGATTGAAAGGCACATTCTTATTAAAGGTAAATCATCACCCGATGACCCCAAATTAAGGGACTACTGGATTAAACGGCAAGAAGCTAAAACTAAATCCGAATTAATCAAAAGTAGGCAGAAGATAGCCCAAAAGCAACAATATGTCTGTCCTGTATGCGGGGAATCTCTATTAAATGATGAGGAGTTACATCTTCATCATAAAAAGCCAAAATCTCAGGGTGGTGGTGACAATTACGGCAACCTACAACTCGTACATCTGTACTGCCATCAGCAAATACATTCTGGAACAATTTGTAGTTTATGACTTGCTTGAGCCGGATGCGTTGCAAGGCGCAAGTCCGGTTCTGAGGGGGCGGGATTATAGCGATATAGTCCTGCTACCCGACCACAGTGATGCCTAGTCCTGCTACCCGACCACGGTGATGCCCAATTCAAGATATCTCGACTTATAGGTATCTTGATACCCAGGTATCTTTTTACTTTGATATCTAAATATTTAGACAGTTAGAGTTAATATCTGTATGCTCTGCTATATCGAATTGGGGGTTTAACCCATGCGAACCTGCTCATCCATCTCCCTCTCCGGTGGACAGGGAAAAACAACCACGATCTTCTTTACCTCACTGCTGCTAGCACGACTTGGCTTACGAGTGTTGACTATCGACGCAGATCCACAAGCAAATCTGACTTTTTATTTAAATCACGAGGTAGACCCAAACCAGCCCAGCTTATTTGAAGTGCTAACAGGGCAAGTGACAACAGAAGATGGTATTTACCCTACCACCCATGAAAATCTATTTCTGATCCCGGCGGATAGGGGACTGTTTAAGGTTTCAGATTTCCTCAGTAGCAGTGGTACGGGAGCATTTATCCTCAAACTACGCCTCAAATCTGTAGCCAATATCTTTGATTATGTCCTGATTGACGTGCAACCATCGCGCTCCCAACTATGCCTAACAGCAGTGGGAACGTCTGATTATGTCATCATCCCCGTCGAAGCCAACGTTAAGGGAACCAATAGCTTAATTGATACCCTGAGCTTCTTAACAGAACAAGCCAACTTAATGGCATTTACAGGGAGAGTATTAGGGATAGTTCCTTTTCGCGATCGCTGGGTAGGAAACACCCAAACTTTAGAAGGCAGGCAAAATATTGAAGCGATGCGAGAGTTTGCTCTCGACATTCCAATTTTGCCGAGCATCCGCGAGTCGGAGAAGTTTAAGAGTGCAATCCGACAAGGCAAGTTGTTGTCAGACTTGGGGCAATCCGACCTGCAATATCCATTTGAGCAAATTATTGAGGCATTAACTCATGAGTGATGCACTAGAGCGATTGAAGCAGCGGAATCGTCCGAATGTCAAAAGTCGAGATACTTCGCTAGATTCTGGAAGTCCAGATACCTCGACATCTAGAAACCAAGAAAGTCAGATACCTGAAGTTACAGAAAATCAGGCTAATGTATCTAAACAACCGTTGCAAACAAAGCAGAGTACGCTGCGGTTGGAGCAGGGAGTAAGCTCACGCCTACAAGAGGTGTGTCGGGAGAACGGCATTTGTCGAGAGGTTCTGATTGAAGCCATGTTTGAGTATTGTGAGGCAAATCCAGAATTTCTCAGTGCAGTGTTATCAGAAGCGATAACGAAGAATGAGTACAGGCAGCAAGTGGCAAATATGCGACGGGCGAAGTCGATGATGCAAAAGTTCTCTTAGCGCATTCTTATGAATTGCCATCAAGCTTTGAGTAACAATCGATGCTGTTGGCATTAGCTTGATTTGTAATTTGTAATTTAATGGATATCAACCAACAAAAAGAACAATTTAGCATCACCTATATTAGAGCTATCGCCGCCGTAGCTGGTTATTCTTTATATAGACCAGAAGTGGATAACGACAGCGTAGACTTAGGCATAGTGAGCAGGGGCGGTACAGGTAAAATCCTTTCCCCAAGACTAGAACTACAACTAAAATGTACATCCAGAGATATTCTTGAGGAAAACTATATTAAATATCCCCTCAATCTCAAAAACTATAATGATTTAAAAATCAATGCCCTTGTTCCTCGGATTTTAGTTGTCGTTTTAGTTCCAGAAAAAATAACAGACTGGATAAAACAAACCGAAGATGAACTGTGTCTAAGACATTGTGGCTACTGGGTATCCTTGCGTGAAATGCCAGACACCGAAAATACAACCAATGTTACTATTGAAATACCCCGTAGTAATCAGTTGACACCCGTATCACTCCAAACCATCATTCAACGCATTAGTTTTGGAGATTTACCATGAAAGTTACTATTAAAGACAGTCAAATACTCAAAACTGTTAACCCTAATGTGATACAGGCACATTTGCAAGCAACAGGCTGGCATGAAACAGGGCGTATATATAATGATGCCGGGGCAATTTGGCGATTAAAAAAAGATGCCGTTCCTGAGTATGAAATCCTGCTACCTCTCCAACATAGTTTAGGAGATTATGCCGAAAGAATCAGCGATATATTAAAAACATTAGAAGTGGTAGAAAATCGTGACCAAGTTGAAATATTAAGTGAATTTATTACCAACTATCCCAACTTCACCATGCAAGGTGTAGTCATGCAAATTGCCACTCCTCAAATTGATAAACTGAGTGGAGAAATTACTTTACTAGGTGAAGTTTTTGATAAATTACGAGAAATCAAAACCGAACTAGCAGACCATGATTATATCTTAGCCATTAAAGCCTATCAGGAACGTTTACCAATTCGCTGCACAGGTGATTTAGTAAAAGTTGATAATCATTTTCTACTCGAAAATCCCCATAATTTGCTTCTTAATAATATCTAAATCCGGCTGGTCAAGATTTTTAGGTTTTTTCTAGATAAGTTCTGATATTGAATCGCTCATCTGCTTTTGCAAGCGCTGGCGGTTATCATCATATTTCAAAACCGTCTGCACTTGGGCGTGCCTGCTAAAGCGCTGGGTAGCACGGTAATTGCCATTATTTAGATCCAATACTGTAGTAATCGCACTGTGGCGGACACGATGCGGTGACATCTTCTTAGTAATTCCGGCTTGCTTGCAAAGCCCATCTACCAATCGCCTGATTGCCTCCCCGGTTAATCTCGCTCCATTCTTGTGGTATGCCAGCACGGTGAAAAGCGGTTCATTACCCCGTTTTTTCTTACTTGCCTTAATCCAATCAGCGATCGCCGTTGCCGTTTTATCCGATAGGTCAAGCACTTCCTTCTGGCTACCCTTGCCCTTACCCAGAATAAAAAGCGTTTTATCCTTGGGGTTAAAATCACTCACATTCAAATTGACTATCTCCTGACGACGCAAGCCATTATCCCAAAGTAACCGCATAATGGCATAATCGCGCTTGCCCTTAAGGGTATTGCGGTCAACCAACGCTATAACTAAAGCATAGTCTTCGGCTGGAATGCCCATTGTGTCACGGTAGGTTTCGACCTTCTCACCTTTGACATCATCCAGGGAGAAATTGCAGACTCCCAGCCGTCGCCCCATCTCAACCATTGACTTGATAGCACTAAGGCGACGATTCACCGTAGCTTCAGCCAGCTTTTTCTTAATGAGGTGTGCCTTGTACTTGAGAACCACCGCGACAGCATGACGTTGTTCCAGGTGTAGAAACTCTAGAACCAAATCCCGACTGGGTTCTTTCTTGGCAATGAACAAGAAGAAATCTTTCAGGTCTTTTTGGTATTCGCGCTTGGTGTTCAGAGATCGTTTATCGCCAATCAACTGCTGGATAACATCGGGGTCATTCTCTAGAGAAAAGTCCTCCCCGATCGCTAACGCCAGCGAGTTTTCTAAAACACTAAGATTTTCCGGGTGGATCGGTGTCATTGGTTAGTCAGCAGCACAGGGGCAGCGTCAGTTTAATGCTATTTCAACATCTTAGTTGTTAAGGGCGTGTTTATTACGCTAAGTAGTGCGAAAACGTGTATTGTCGCACTATCTCGCAGTAAGGCTGGGGGAGGAGGTTGGGGAGTTATTGTCAGTTGATTGACAATTTTTCTGGGTGATGAAGAGAAATTAAATTAGATGAAAGTGTAAGGGCTGACGATTTGACTAAGTAATAATGCTGTATGAATCTGGAGATTGCGGTTTTGGCCTAAGCTCACTCAGGAGAGTCCCGTCCAGGTAGTAAAGCGATCTCGCCACCGTAGATGGGCGGTTACGCCATCGCTCTTTGTGGGGCATTGATATCAATCGTGATATCATTCCTTGCCTATGCAGTCAAATGTTACCGCACAGGGTCAGACATTCGGCAATTACGGCGGCGCTTGATGCTACTGATGGCAATATCAGAAAGGTGCAGAAGTTGAGCCGTCATGCTGACCCCAGAACGTTGATGATTTATGACGATAATCGGAATAAAGACCTGTGGGAATCGCCCACAAGTCGTTTAAAGGTAGTAATACGACATCGGGATAAAACATCCTCACAGTAAAGATTAGGGCTGTACTACATCCCTGAAATAACACCCCGTTTGTTGGAGTATTGTAAATTTTACACTTTAGGGACTTTTTAACGTTAAATACGTTTGAATATTCTCAACTCTTTGTCCTTTATCTTTTTGACATTTATACAACTCCTCATAGAATTTAATATCTACTTCCCGCCAACTTATCCAACCCATATTTGAATATTGATTATCTGTAAAACTATAAGTAACTAACTTAGGAATGTTGTTGATTGAAATTATACTAAAATCGTCTTTTTGAGTAACTATATTATTAATATTATCTTGATATTTCATAATCTGAAATGGAGATTGATTTATCAATACTAATTTACTTTCATCATCGAGGGAGTCATAAAATTTTCTGAATTCATCTTGTTTATTTTCAATCAAATATCTTTCATTTATAGGAGTTTGAAAGAAATTTTTAAATTGATTATTTTCAACTAATTTTTTGAGAAAAAATAGCGTACAAATCGCCTTAACCTGACCTTGTTTATATAACTCAGCTAGAGTTTTAACTTCCGAAAAAACAATCTTTCCTTGTTTTAAATATAAACTGTTATTTATTACTTGTTTGAGGCTATCTATTCCTGTAATATATGAAGGAATATTCTGCCGTCTACTATAATTAGTATCTAAAATTGCTACGAATTCTTTCTCATCGCTTATAAGTAATTGTTCATGTAATTGCTCTTTAATAACATCTAAGTATTCTTGATAATTTTTTTCCCAATATATTGATTTTATATCTAATCCATTTTCAATACTAGCGCTATTATTTGTATCCCACTTAACTACAAAAAAACCAATTTTTTGAATGTTATTTGCTTGAGATTCTATTACAACTCTCCAAGTTTCAATACATCTATATTGAGGCTTATTTTCACTCATATTAAGATTATAAACACTAACAAATTCATAACTATAAGTTGCTTCTTTTTGTGCTGTAAGAGTTTGACTATTAAGAATGCCTGCCTGTATATTTTGTATGTTAAACGACCATTTAGCTTCCATTGATTGTTCACTTTTATTTATTTCTTTAGTTTCTCCTTGAATAGTAAATTTTATTTCTCCTTCATCTTTGCTTGCATAATGCCTAGTTTCTCGTTGTAACTTAATTTTTACCAAATTATTGCTATGATAATTAAATGTTTTTAAGATAAAGTTTTTGCCAAATAATTCATATATACTAAATATTGGTAGGGATATAATCAAACTGCTAAACAATAAATATATCCAAATATCTTTTAAATCTAATCTGGACTGTATGGATTGTAGCCCATTTAAATTTTGTTCTTTTGAAAGAGTACTAATCTTATCAAGGAATAAATCCACACATAAAATATATTTTCCTTTTGAAGGAATATTCAAATCATACCATAGGGTTCTAATTGCGTTAGGATATTTATCATTTACATCTACATAAACTTTTGTAAGTCCAGTATTACCATACTTACTGTTTTTTACATAATTTGAACTATATTTATTGTTATTGTCATTTGGTAAAGTTGCTCTAAACCAAGGTCTGGTTTTATAATTTATTGAGTCATATTTTTTATTATTTGATGGATAAGACATTACAACACCATTTTCTTCTTTAAAAACATAAATATTTTCAACTCTTAAATATGGAACTTGTTTCAAGTAGTCATCACTACCTGTTAAATATACCATCAACACGTTACTAAACTTATTAAAGTTGTCTGTATCTATATCATTAGTTTTGAATTTTCCAGATAGTTCTGTTGTTATTTGATAAGTAAAAAGCAGAAAAGTTTCATCGTTAATACTATTCTTGATTACTTGTTCTCTATTTTGATTATTCAAATTATTAAAGTCAATTAAACGAGTATAATCATAAGACACAACGGAATTAGAACCTGTTTTTTCTATTTCCCATTTTATAGGTTTTCCTTTTATAATTGCATCAGGACTTATTTTATCACTTGTATTCGTTATCACTTCTTCGCTAATTTCACTTTGCAGAATTTTATCAACATCCTTTTCTAATTGACTTTGTATTTTTTCTACAACAGATTGTAGATTATTTCCATCTTTTATTTCATTATCTGAATGTTCATACCATAAAGTTAGTACTTTGTATTCTTCTATTTCCTTATAATATTTAGAAATAACTTCAGCACTTATCATAACCATAAGTGATGCTATAAAAAACGGTAAAAATGAGAGTGTTTTAGATACTATTTTTGTTAATTTAAACATCATTGACAACCTTGTATTTTACTTTTAACGGATTCAAAAATGTTGCTAAGGCAACAGCATATTGTATCTAATGATTTGATACTACTTTACCAGGGATAGTGTTAAACATTTTAGTCGCTAATAATAAAACCCCCGGTGATTCACCGAGAGCATTCTGTCTACTGTCTGAATTCTGTCTTGCTGTCTGTCTGGTCTGCCCCTTGCTGCATAAGGATTCTGTCTAATTCTGTCCGTTCTGTCCATCTCTCTAATTTGGGCTGATTTCGATGGTCGTAGCATCTAGCCAGACGGACAGACTCGCCTCTACCAACTCATTAAACAGTCGCTTCAATTCCTCCGAACTGAACCGTTGACCCTTGACTTTAAAGTTGGGCTGTATCTCCTGTATAACTACCGATGTTCTCCCGGTGCGCTCTTCGGTATTGCAGCAACGATTGGGCTAGTTAGGGATATAGAGATTTTGTACAAAAATAAACCCCAGCAATCCCCGACTTAATCCTTCCGTCTCCTCACCAATACATCATTCATTCACAATTAAGTTATAGTCTATATAACCAAGCATTGCCCCTCTTTTTATCGCCTCATAACTGTTCTTGACGTGCCATTTACTGTACAAATCACTGGCGTAATGTTTGACTGTACTAACAGAGAGAAACATTTCTTTGGCAATCTGTTTAAAAACTAAACCCTGAGCCAGTAAACGCAGGACTTGTATTTGTCGTTCGGTGGGAGAGTCAAGCAAGTTTTTGTCAGCAAAACTAGGGTCAATATATCTATTTTTATCAAGGTTTTTTAACAGTTTTTTAGCCAGCTTCGGGTCAAGTAGGCATTCATCAGAGTAAGCTCTCTTGATGGCTAGTTCAATCAATTCTACATCAGCACTTTTGAGCATATAAGAATCAGCCCCATGACGGAAAGCAGAGTTAATAAAATCTGAATGAGTCTGATTAGTAAATATCACTACTTTACTATTAGTATCCCTTTTAATTGAACGAGTAAGTTCTAAACCACTCATATCGGGTAAGAGTAAATCAACTAACACAACATCAGGGTTGGTTTGTTCAATTAACTGAAACCCTATCTTCCCGCAAGTCGCATCACCTGTAACTTCTATATCTGGAGATTGTTCAATAGCACCTTTGATGCCCAAGAGCGTGAATGTTTCTGGTTCAATAATTACTATTTTCAGCATAATATTGATAATCCTCTAATAATAAATGGCTGTTTATTGGCGGACTTATTATTGGTGCTTCTGCCGTGGGTGTCCGTGCTGCCGTAGCCATGCCGTAGGCTACGACTTATACAGGGCAGGGATTGCCGTGATTGTGCCGTATGCCGTGGACACCGAGAAAAGCAAGTTTTACATACCTTCTGATCACCACGGCATCACGGCAGGACTTTCACCAATCAGGTAGGGAGTAGCTATCATTGCCGTCAGAATTTACCTGATCAGTCTTAACTAATTCAGCTAATCCATCAATTAATTCTTGCTCTGAATAACCAGATAACCTGTCTGCTTTCTTCAAATCGCGTAATGTTTTTGGCGTTTGATTCTTGACATTCTGGAAGTATTCATAAATCTTTTTAGCCACCTCAGATAATGGTTTGGGATGTATCTGGTGAGTCGGACTTAAATTAAATTCCAGGTCAAATACTCTATCTAGATATTCCTGCTCTGAAGCAATTGACTTGGCTTGATTAGATAATTGAGGCATTAAGGCAACTACAAAGCCCCCAACAGAAGCAATCATCACTGGGCGTAAGTTTTGATAGGAGACTGCTTTGACTGACAGATATTTAGATTTAATTTGCTCCCGTTCTTGCTTACCTGGAATAATGTCACCTCTATTTAAAATCAGTTCCAGCACCCCATAAGATTCTTGTTCCCTTCCATTCTTGATATACCTGTTACCTAACAACAATAAATTGAGACACATTCTCGTTTGAGCATCCATCTTTTCAATGCCCAAAGCCGCCAAATTAAAAGACTGTAGGGAAGCAATAAACTTAGTATTAAACTCTCGACCAATCAGCAGAATATCAAGCAATTTACTCCCATAATTCCAATTAGAGTAAAGCTTGCTTAATGAGTCAGAAATTACTAGCCAATCATCCAGAATTAGAATCAATGGCGGTAACGATTCACGCTTTGATTCTGGTAGCTGTTTACGCTTTTTGTAGTCGGTGTAAAAGTTGTCAATTACCTCTTTGGCTAGGTCTGGGTTTTCCCCGTCAAAAACAATTACTCTCTCCTTCTCGCGTAAACCGCAAAAACTATCATTCTTAGCACTAATTACCCAAATATCCGCGTTGGGGGAATCTGCAAGGATTTTCTGAATTAAGTAATTGAGGGTAACTGATTTACCGCTTCCTGGTGCGGCGACTAAAGCAGTGGAACTATCTGCTCTGGCTAAGGCTTGCAAAGTATTCAGGGCAAGAGATTCTGATGGGTGAAGGCTACCATTCGTATTTTGTTGTAATGTCTGCTGTTCTTCCCCAGTAACTTTATCGTCACCCCTGGCGATATCCTGCATTGATTGCCCTGGTAATGCCCCGGCGGGTTGTCCAGTTGCCTGTTGCAGTTGCACCCGTGCTTCGGCTTCTGCCCTCAAACGTACTTGCTCCTGAAAGATAGCTAACTCTTGCGGTGTCATTTTTGACAACTGCGCTTCTCTTACCCGTCTATTCTCCGTCCATTGGTGGAATTCGTAATCTAG
This sequence comes from Nostoc sp. C110, assembly GCF_043099725.1. GTDB lineage: Bacteria > Cyanobacteriota > Cyanobacteriia > Cyanobacteriales > Nostocaceae > Nostoc > Nostoc muscorum_A. The sequence continues at coordinate 36,478 of NZ_CP171141.1, forward strand.
TTGGGCGCTATATGCTTCCTTATGGAGCCTTAACCCTGACCAAAGTTTAGAAATTAGCCAGTTGCTACGAATTTCTTCCCTAACTGAAGGCATTAGTTGAACTAATCGCCATTCCCTAGCTTTGGATAACCCATAGGCTCCTCCTAGAAAAAACACTGAAGCTAATCCCCACAAAGCCTTATCAGGGTTACTTGGGGGGATTATTCTTAATCTAGTTGCCTTAGTTGGCAGAAAGCTATCACGTTGAAACTCTGGGTTAGCTGGTGTGTAAGCTTCAGCATAAAACTCAGCTTCAGGCATTATGTAACGCTTGTTGGGAGTGCAGTACCTTTGACGGTTAACCGGATTTTTTAGTGTTTCGGGGATGAAGCAATATTCAATTAAACTAATCTGAGTTCCTGTAAATGACTTTGCCCCACAAATTAACCCGATGGCCGCCAGCACCCCCACAGTAATATTGTTGGCTGTTCCTGATCGTAAATAATCCTCAAACTGCTTACGTTTCATTGGTTTGTTCCCCTGACGATTGCTGCAATCACCAACAACACAAAAGCACCTACCCCAATCAAGCCCCAAGGTATTTCACTCTTTGGAGTTGGCTTAACCTCATAGGTTTTAACCTCCTGATAGAACCGTGTCTTACCTGTATTAGTTGCTTCTGACACTGCCCTATATTCATCAAAGGCAATCCACAACGAAGCCCCTACACTTGCGGTTTGGGCGGTCGCTACCAAAAAATCTTTGTCAATGTGGATTTGTCCTGAGTAGTGAAGCTTGGTCAGGGTATTGGCGAAGAATAGCCCCAGTACAATGCTGCCCAATGTGCCAGAAGCTATTGCCCCAATTCCAAGAGTTGTGAGTAGGCTGACTCCAGCATTGGCGGTGAACACTCCCAAGAATGTAGCCAGTGCTTTGTTTAGCAGTTGTTTGTTACTGAAGACATCACGAATGGATTGCTCTAACCGTTCGCCGTCTTCGCTCTCCGGGGTCGGTTTTTCTGAAGTAGTTTCACCCCACATTAACGGTGTGGACTGTTCACTGGTGTTTTGGAACTGTGATAATAGGGAATCAATTTCATTCATGTTTACCTCGCGTGGGTGAAACAGAAAAAGCCAGAGTTTTCCGTCACTGCTGGCTTTTAGCTAACTATGGTTAGATGCCCATGAAGTTGCGGAACCACTGCCCTACTCGGCTAATCCCAGCAGTGCGCGAGTAATTAGGCTTTGGTATGCGGTCGGTTTTCGCTTCACTGCCATTAGTCCACAGTGCGCTAGTTACGGCGTTTTCATAAGCGCGATCTGCTGTGTCTTGGGCTTCTGGCACTTTGTTAGAAGCTTTGATTAAATCAGCCTCATATTTTGCGATCGCCATAAGGTCTGCTGTGGCCCCAGATATCTGAATCAAGGATGAGCGTTGGGCGTGACGGGTGGCCTCCGCAGTGGTGGCGTTGACGTGTTCGGCTTGCATCTCGGATATCTCATTTTTGAAACGCTGCTCTCCTGTCTTACTAGTGTTGATAGCTTTCAGGGTTTGCGTTCCGTGTTTTTGGGTCAATTGCACCAGTTCGGCATAGGCTTGGTTTACATCCCCAGTTGTTTCAATGATTTTCCGATATGCCTCCAAAGCTTTAGGCAGATTAGCCTTAGCTGTGTCAGACAGTCGCGCCATGTCTGCAATTTTGGTGATTACCGTTTGGTCGCCAAGGAGGGCTTTGTTGAACTCCGATGCCGACACATCAAACAGTCTCCCCATTGCTCCTAACGTACCGGGGGCATTGTTGGGAATATGGTTTTTGAGTTTTGCTGCTCCAAAATTACGTGCCATTTTATCTCCTAATAAGGGATGTAGTCATAGTCGATATTGCTGGATGATTGGGGCAACTTATCCCAGTAACCCATCTCTTCAAATCGGCTATAAATTCTCGTTGCTAATTGCCTTACGGGGTCGTCAAAATCATCAGAAATTAAATCAAATCTGTTGCAGCCAAATGCCAATATATTTGCAATATCAGGGTCAATACCATTACCCAAGAATTGACCAAATGCAGCAGAGTATGGATGGTCATCAATGGTTTCATGAGTTGCTAAGAATTCGGTTCCGGTGAGGGGTAAGTAAAGGCTGCAAAGAAAACTATTTATTTCGCGCTTCGTAGCTGTTGGGTTAAGAGCCTTAAATTGCTGGAGTTTCAAAGCATTATCAGTGAAAGAACAGCGTCCCCAATCATTGGGATTTCTATAATCGAGTGCCATTTGTTAAAATCCTTTTGTACTTTCGTTTTTGCGTATCGAGATACGTCCCGGAGTGAGGCGATTGCAATGATTGGTCGTCGGTGCAATCGCTTCATCATTAGTTCTCACAAAACTCAACAAGTTCAAAAACCTCCCTCTGCACTTGGTTTTGGCTTAATTCTTTGCGCTTGCCCTTGGAGTCATTGAATATGAAAGGGGCATTGACTCCACAATTAGAGCGATGGCTGTAGCGCAGTTGTTGACCACGAAATTCATACAAATGGTTACGCACTAAGGTTGTCGTTTCTAACATAAGTTCCTCAAACTTGGGAATAAAACTCGATATTTAGGATTGCTTCGTGAATCTCCATCAAGGCTTGGACTGCATCGCCCATCTTTAAGTCATTCGATGTACTGAACCTTTCGGACGCTTCAATTTGCTGGTAATTGGGAGATGCTTGCACAAACCTAAGAATCTGTTCGCAACCAAGGATGATGGTCATGATTTCGGTAGTTGTTAGCGATGGTTGTGTTTGCACAGTGTCTTGGTCGCTCATGACTTCCTTCCTTTTCTTTGAGTTTTCATCGGTGTGGGTTGGGGTTCTGGCTGATTACTTGGGGATTGTGGCTGGTTCGGCTTTTGAAGTACATAGCTGATTGCACCTCCACCCCCAACAGCTGCGGCGATGGTGAACATATTGTTTCTGCCAAAGTACTGCACTCCGAAATAGCCAAGGGCTAACGCTGCTGCTGTTGCACCAATGCCTAAAAGCGTGTTTCTAAATCTGGATTTGGTCATGCTGCCCCCTTGAAATTAGTGACCATTGCGCTAAGTGCCGATTTATTGGGCTGTGTAGATTGCGGTGTTTCAACTTTGGGCGATGGTTGGACATTACCGTGTTGAAAAATCAGCTTCTCTACACCTGCTGATAATGCTTGTGTTGGTGCATCTTGAGGTAAATCAAACATCTTGCACAATTCAATTACTGCTAGGTAGGAGATGGTTATACGCCGAGATTCGTAATTCATTGATCAGGCTCCCAAAGATATTTGAGTTAATAGTTTCAACCCCAAGGCATTGATAAATTGGGGATTATTCAAAATTACAAAGCCTAAACCGGCTAAGTTTTGATCCACCACGGGCAAGGAAACACCACCACCCCAGGCGACAAGGTATTTAGCGCGGTCTAGATAATTGCCAGCAGTCACAAAGTTGGCGAATTTCTCAATCCTGTTACTCCACCACTGATCTAGACATTGGCTGTACTCGGTTTCAAACTTCTTGCCCGTGAGGTGGTTGCCGCCATAAGTAAAAGTCCCTTCTACAATTCCCTGGTTCACCAAGCTGGGTGAGTGCTTCACATCCTTGGACAGCAGGCTCACTCTGTCGTTTCGCTTGTCGAGAGATTCTGCAATCATCGAATGCAGTTCACCCGCTCCACCTTCAATCAAGTGACGGTCAATCACTGCGCCACTGCCGTTGAACACGGTTACAAGCCAAGTTGATGAACCGATATCGAGTGCAATCGCTAATTCTGAGGGGTCAAGTACCAGGGACGCTTCACCGAATAAACAATGGGCAATGCTTCCAAATCCTTCTGGGTAAATGCCAGTAACAACGATGTCAACTGTCTTGGTGACAATGGAACGAGTTACAGGGTGCAGATGTTCAAAGGTGTGAGTCCCTTCGACTCGGCGTTTAATCTCTTGGCCCCAGCGTTCTGGGTTGTGATTGCTCAAACTAATTTCTAGCTTGACCCCATCGGGAATATTCAAAACTGCTAAGTCTGCAAGAATGCTTTCTAGTGCCAATTCTGCCTTTTTCGCTTTATCTTCGTGTAACAGGGTGTGGTCACTTTGAGCTAGAGCCGCACTGCCCCAGAAAAATTGAACGTCTTTTAAGTCAAGCCGCGTTCCTTCTACATACCGCACCCAGCAGCCATCTTTAGAAATGGTTTCGTGGTGCATGATGTTGCGGTTGCGAACAAGTGAGTATGCGGCTGGCATCATGATGGAAAAATCACCGATGATTGCCTTGCCATACCCTGCTCCTGAGTCTTTTCCGGCGATAAGGTCAGTTAGCCCGGATTTGGCTAACAAGTCAGCTTGAACTAGCCAATTTTTGGCATTGGAATATATAGCTGTCATGGTTCAGATGATTGTTAAAGTCTTGTTTTTCTGGCTTGGCGTTGATTTTTAGTCAAATCTAGACAAATCCAGATATCCAGTTAGGGGTTAGCCATAGCATCACTTTCTGGCTTCTATTGCCTTTGTTTTGTGGCGTTTTTTGGCTGACACTGTTATGATAACACTAATCAGTTAGTACTGCTAATCAGTTATTAACACTAATCACTTATAGGTTGGAGAAGGAAAGATAAGGAGGGATAATAACTGGCTATTAGTACTAAGCAGGTACAATTATTGGATGCCAGTTAAGAATAAAATTAAACAGTTTATAGATAACAAGGGCATTACACCTTACAAGTTCCAAAAGGATACAGGAGTTGCTTCTAAGACCGCCTATGACCTTTACAACAATCCGTGGCAGGTTCCCCATGTAACGGTTCTTAACAAAATCTGTGACAGATATGAAATTCAACCAAGTGAAATTTTGGAGTGGATACGTCCAAACAGTGATTTAGCCAATGAGGAGAACAAATAACCCAATACACAACAGAAAGACGGCTAAACCCCATTGAGCAAATACTCGTAACACTATATGGACGAGTGAAAGCTTAATACTTATATAAAAAGTGGTTCAAAAATCCAGTGTCAAGCATTACTATCGGTAAAGAAAGAGCTAGTTTTACATCATTAATTTTGATGTCGCCAATGACTACCGTGAAAGACTCACCTACCGATTTTCAACTTCCGCCGCACAACAAAGCAGCGTTAAAAAGAATTAGGGAGGAGAAAGACTATGAGTCCACTGTTGCTCTAGCAGCTGGTGGTACTGCGCTGATATCTGGCAGCTTGATTAATCCGGCTGCTTTGGGTTTTTTTGCATTGGCTTACAAGCCATTGGTACGATCTCAAAAACTTGCACGGCTGGAAAAATTAGGAACCTTAATTTTCGATGAGTTTGAAAGCTTAGGGGTACAAGTCTTTCTGGTGCTTCCGGTAGAAAACAACAACCCTATCGACTTGTTTATCAGGTTTCCGAGAAAAGCACATCTGTTTATCTCCATTCGTTCGCGGGGAGATAGTGAGGTGGTCTACAACGAAAAAAGGGAAATTCTACAGGTGAAAAAGAAGGGTAAGAATGGTTTAACTACCTGGAAACCCTGTCCCCTAGTTGAGCTATCGGATTACGAAAGATGGCTAACTAAGAATAGAGCAATATTTGGGATGTCCTCAAAAGAGGTAACAAAAACACCCACAGCAAAAGTTTTGGTCTTATGGAGTCCAACCAAGGCAGCATCAGACCACAACCCACATCTTTATTCTGAGATGAGCAGTATGAAAATCCTGGCTCTCAGGAGAAAAGGTACTACGTTTGTTATTCAACAGGAGGAAGTAATCGAGTTCATTAAGGCTTGGTTAGCCAAGTACGAATAGGCTAAAAGGTGAAAACCCTAAGTCTCGAAGAGACAAAAGGGCTTTCAAAGTTCATTCAGTTGGAATTGGGGATTGGGTTGAGAGCCTAATTAATATCCCTAATAGTAATTTTATCGTACACGATTTGGTGTAAAGCTAATGTAACACTGGCTAACCAGATGTCAACAGCGTTTCGAGAATTTTAGCAAAGCGTGATTTTTGAACGTTTGTACTAGAAGATTACTGCCACGGGATAGCTCCAATTCCTCCAAGTACACATAATGGAGGATTTGTAAAGTGTCACAAAAACAGCTATTTCATACTGATACTACCAGCAAGCTGCTATTCGCAACTATTGCGAATCCTTGCCCCCACTGCGGTAAACCAGACTGGTGCTACTCAATAGGAGAATTTACAGTCTGCGATCGCGATCGCTTTCATCAGCCTAACTATGCACTGGCTCAACCGGAACAATCGCCAACTTATGTATTAAGCAATTGTCAAAAATTAAATAATGTTCAAGGAGGTATCGCGTAATGGTTGCACAATTCCCCAATCAACAGGCGTTCGCCTCCTTCGACATCCGAAATTTTCAAGATCAGCTAGAAACAGCCAAAGAAAAGAACAAGTATATCTGCCCCGTTTGTGGGGGGCATAACCTATCCATTATCCCAGAAACCGGGAAGTATCAATGCTTTAACGGCTGCGACAAAAAAGATGTCAGGGAAGCGCTCAAACCTTGGGCAGAAGTGGTGGCAGAGCAAAAAGGGAGTAATTACACCCCCTCGCCAAACAGAAAGGCAGTCAAACCCAAGACGGTCAAGCTCGAACCAACCCAAATCCCAGTTGACTCAAGTTTGGTAATGTTGACCGAGCCAGTGATCGATATTCCCCAACCTCAAAAATTAAGGAGCAAACGAAAAGGGATTCCCGGACACGCACTGGAAACGACCTATCAATACTCCCCAACCCAATGGATTGACCGTTACGAATGGGCAGACACCAGTAAAGAGAAAGGTTACGACAAGAGTTTTAGGCAATGGCATCGCCTCCCCAATGGCACACCAGAGATGAAAAAAGGTGATCAACCTTGGGGGGCATATCGCATTGATGAAGCGATCGCCGCCGCCAAATCTGTACAAGGAACCCCGGCACTACTCCAACACGAAGGGGAGGGGTGCGTAGAAGTTGGTCGCTCACATGGTCTTGCTGGGATTACGTTTCAGGGCAGTGGATGGGATAAGAAAACAATCACCCCAGAATACCAACTCCTGAAAGATTCAGGCATAGGATTAATTGTTTTTCTGCACGATGCTGACGACACTGGGCTAAAGAAACTCCAGACCTGTCAGGAATGTGCAGCCGAAGTGGGAATCGCATTGATCGGAATCAACCCTCATGACATCTGCCCTGGACTACCATATAAGTCATCCGATATTAAGGAAATCTTGGGACAGATGGATGTAATAGAGTTTATCCATAAGTTAGAAAAGGAGATTCATGCAGCAGTAGCAGCGCGATGCCTACGGCAAGCTGCGCTAACGCAACAGGCAGAAGAAATTAATGCTGACGATCGTTCAAACGATGAAGATCCTGTTGTCAGCTTCATTCAAATTGCCTTCAAAACCCTCTATGGGGATAAGAGTTGGATTTGCGCTGCGGATAGACTCTACTGGCATACTGGAAACCATTACAAGCATTCCCCAGACTCTAGAGAAATTAAGCGAATCACTGATTTTTGCAACTCCTTTGCAGTTGAAAATGAGCAGGGTAAAAAATCTTATCCCTATGCCTCACCCAGTTCGGTCAAGAAGGTTTTGGAATGGGCAAAAATGCGAACGGTAATTGAGGCAGAATTACTCAATCCACCGGGGGTAAATTGCACCAATGGGATAGTCAAAGTGGAGTGGGAAGGCAGAAACTTTACAGTAAGACTAGCCCCACATACACCGGAGGATTATTACATTTATGAACCATTGATTGAATATAACCCTAATGCTGACGATACATATTGTGAGCAACTTTTAGCTTGCTTAGACAAGCCACAACAAGAAATATTTCTGAGAAATATTGCTGCATCCCTTGACCTTGAAACTGTTAGAAAATTTAGAGGCAGAGAGGTAAAAGCAATGTTTGCAATTGGTCTTGGTTCTAATGGTAAAGATGCTCTACGCGAGTGTGTATCAACTATTTATGGGAAGAATGGGTTAACTTCTGTCTCCTTGGGTGACTTTCAATCTTATGACGAAGGAAGGAAGTTTGGGCTAGCCCCACTTATATATAGTCGAGTTAACTGGGCTTCTGAAAACCCACAAACATCTAGGATTGATAGACTTCAAAGTTTAAAATTATTTGTCACTGGAGATACACTACATTGCGAACAGAAAGGGAAAGACCATATAGAATTCTCTTCTAACGCAATAGGTATTTTCAACTTAAACGAGACTCCCGCATTTCAAGGCGTAATACAAGCAATCAAAGATAGGATTGCAATTTTAGAATTCAGGAAAACCTTTGTAGATAATCCTGACCCAAATAATCCAAACGAGATAAAAGGCGACCCCCGATTTCGCTACGACCCAGAGTTTATTAGAACGCATGTTGCCCCAGCATTCCTAAATAGAATGCTAAAAGCACTCAGCAACCTTGTAGAGTCAGGTATCAATTATGAATGCACAACCGACGCTTTCCACAACCTTCAGAGAGAGAATAATCATCTTTTTGACTTCATAGAGAGCGCAAATATAGGTTATGTGCCTGATGGGGAAATTACCGCACGGGCTTTATGGTCAATGCTGGAACAGCACTATATCGATAATGGAACGCTGACCATAGATGAGGCCAACCGCAGAACGTGGATCGACCAAGTTCGTCCCAGCGATAAAAACGTGAAGGGCATCAATCAAATAATCCCACGCATCTCTCAACTCTTCCCCAAGGCTATCAAGGGAACTAGGTACTGCGACATTGCTAAAAGAAACATTCCAGTACTGAAAGGCATCGGCATTTTGGAAGTTACCCGCACCACATTAGACGAAACCCGCACCACTTCCGCACCACTTTCCGCACCAGAAACAACGCAAAATCAGGACTTCCGCACCACCCGCACCACTTTTTCAGATTTTCAGGAAAACATTGAAGAGGAAGAACAAAAACCTGATCTATCCCCTTCCTCAACGTATAAAGATGAAAAGAATTCACCTCTAACTGATGCGGGTGGTGCGGAACCCTTGCTAAATAAGGAAAACTGCTGCGGGGAGTTCTGCGTCACTGGCGCGGATCAAGTAGAAAGTGGTGCGGGTATGCCAACTGAGGATCAGGCAGCGAAAGACGCTCCAATTACAGCCGATACTGTTTTGGTAAAAGCTGAGGACGAGAACTTATACTCACTGTTGCAGATTGAAAAAGACGGCGGGGACATCGCAGGGTTTGTTGGTTGCCAAGTAGAAGTGCGATCGCTTAGTGGTGCGGTCAAGTTCGCGGGTGAAATGATTAACTGTGACCCCAAGAATGGAATTGTGACTGTGGCCACCGAGCAGGGCAACCGAGATGCAATTTTATGCGAGGCGTTTGTAATTGGTATTGAGCCGAGATACGTGTAAAAACCTGCAAGATGGTCTGTAAACCGTTGATATATCTATGTTTCAAAGATTTCTGGTGGAAGATTAATAGCAGCCTCCAATGGTTGGGGAATATTGTGTAAATTCACTACATAATCACCGTATCTTTTGATATGTCTTGTGATGTATGGACTCATTGCTGCAAGATGTCGCATAGGAATCAGTTCTCCCTGTGACATTAACGTTTGGATAGCCAACGACATATCAACCGTATTCTGCAAAATAACTGCGCTTGCTACCAAATCAAGATACTTCAGGCGCTTTTCCTGCTCAATAGGATCATTTTCAGTAATCGCTCCCAGCTTACCGAAGAACACCCAGTCCAGAAAGGCATTGTACATCTCCACAATATTCGTTATCGCTGTAATCTCATGCCGAAGAGCCACATTAGAAACATAGTCGAGCAAAAACATTGTTCGCACTACCTTGCCCAACTCAAGAAAAGCTTGATAAAGTCGATTTTTCTTACTATAGCTACCCAATTTACGTAGAAGCGTCGAAGGCATCACCTTACCTGCCTTAATTGACAGTACTACACGTATCATGTCATACCAATGGGTCTTGATTAAATTCCAATTGACCACACCCTTAAACAACGGTTCGATATGCTTGTAAGTAACATCTGCGCTGGGGCGAACAAAAGTTAAATCCTTCCAGTTACGGATACGCGGCATCAATTTGATACCGAGAAGATAGGAAATAGCAAACACAGGCCCAGATTGACCTTGAGTATCTGCGTGCAAAGTATCAGGTTGAATATCTGATAGATTTTTCAACAGCCCATCCAAAATATAGACAGCCTCCCACACACCACAGGTGATAAAGTGGGTAAACAAAGCAATATATTTATCAGAGACATGGTGATAGGCGATACCACCGTAACCGCCGTAGCGGATGTGATACTCGCTGTGTAAATTATTCTCGTATATCTCAAACTTGCTTCCGTCAGCAGCAGCCTTTTTCCCTGTACCCCAGCAAGACGGTAAACTAAAACGGTTGTACGTATTGATAATATCCCGAATTGCAGCTTCAATTTTGGCAGCACTAATATGACGACGGTTTGTATAAGAAATCATGTGACTTGTCACTGCACCTTGGGAATGACGAGCCATCTGATTAGGGCCAAGATTACAGCCGTAGCTAAACGTAGTAAAAATATAACGTTCAGCAGGATCAGATATTTTTGGTTCGCTTCCCGAAAATAAACCAAAATGCCTTGTCCAGTTCAACCAATGCTCAACATTACAAAGGATTTCTAAGATACTGCGCTCCGGCATCAAAGCCCGAATTTTTGATTCTAATTCTTCCACTTCATTCGTTTGGGCTAGAGATGGGATTCTTTTAAGTACAGGTTCTCCGTCTTTATTGATAGTGAATTGTTTATCAACCGCACAAATATTATCTACAACGAAAGCAACAATCGCTAATTTATCTTGTAGGTGTTTAACAAAGTCATCTGGGTTAGCAGGAAATTCAAGTAAGCGACAGTATTCTTCTATCAAAGGTTCGCATTCAGCATGACTCAATAATTGTTCGCGGAAATCGGCATAACTTGATGAACCCACAACACACGCATCTCCTGTTTTAAATTCAGTTGCTAGATTTGAAAAGATGCAAATTTCTAACTGCTGACGAACCAAAACCTCAGTTCCATCAATTTCTTCTACAACTAGCGCACGCCAGTTACTACTAATAAAATCTAAATCAATCTCAAAAGGTAAATACTTGGCGCGTTTGTGTTGATTTTCTAACACGAACTTTAATGCTTCAATTACTGACTCATCAGCAGAAGTAGAGAGAATATCTAAAGAACGTACCAAACTAAAAAGTGCTTTCCGATTGGCAGAATAAAACCGCCACATCAACGGTAAATGGTTATTGGTGTTGTACGCTGCAATCTCATCCAACTTCTGCAACAGCAATTCTGTACCACCATGTTCATCCAAAATTGATTGCACCTGTTCTCCAAAAACAGCATTATCCTGAGTTTCTTTGGCTTTTGTAGATGCTTTTAATACTTGCTCAAAGGTAGCCAATAACTCTGATGTTTCAGTTAAATGTTTGTCGCGTAATTCCTGCAATCGCTGTTT
>NZ_CP171143.1:0-32854 GCF_043099725.1 Nostoc sp. C110
ATCGCTGATAAGCTACTACTGACTATTGCAGAGGTACAAGCGCTAACTGGGTTGTCTAGAGAATTCCTGCGAGACGCAATTACGGCAGGTGAGTTAAAAGCCAAAGTAATTGGCAAGGGTTGGCGAGTTAAACGCAGTGACCTACAAGAGTACGTTGACAAGCTGTTTTGATTCTCGCCAAATTACGACAGGGTAAACCTCGCCAGTAGCAATTAGCATATTCCCGTATTTGAAACAGTGGCGAGATTTGACGTGATTGCATGGGAGTGCAGTCTTGAAAGTGATAGCAATCAATGACCAGATGGAGAAATAAATGGAAATTACCCGATTGTCGGCTCAATGCCAAAAAAGCTATCACGCCAGATCAATATATATAGGCAGCTATTACACGTAATGGCTCAAAAGTGTAACGCGGCAATCTATTGGATGCAGGTGCAGATATCGTCACCATAGCGAAACTTGCAGGTCATGCGTCACCAAGTACGACAAGTAAATATGATAGGCGGGGGGAAGCAGCTAAGAAACGGGCGATTGATTTGCTGAATGTGCCTTACGGTAGGCGGAATAAGTGAAACTTTTAGTTGAAAAAAGCCAAATATGTCAGATTTGGTCGTTGTCACTTTCACCTTCCACCGCAGTTGGCATCGTTCAGGTAAGCAAGTCCCACACTTGAATTGACTAGCACAGGCATGACTGTATAGGAGTGCTGGATTAGAAGAGGCAGCGGAAATGGAGTGGGAGTCCGGGATCTGAATGCTGTCAATAAATTTCCTACAGAAGTGCGGAAATTGTTTTGATTTTCTTGTAGTTATATATTTTATCTATTAATAAATAAAATTTATAGCATCTACCAAAAGATAGATTTTTACCATCTCTGTAAAACTTTAATCATCTTTCATGCAAAGATGTTTTCTGTGAGTATATGAACACCACGTAAGTTTTCTCATACTTATATTTAGCAGCTTGATCAAACTTTGGGGGTAAATGAGCAATTTACAGATAGTTTATCTGATGCTAAAAAGTTTGCTAGTTAAGCATTCTAGCAATATTTTTTCCGATTCTTAAACTACCAAATAATCTATCAGAATTGTTATTTGGAACGAAGTAACCCGTGAAACGCTCTTAGGTGGTCGAATACTTGAGCAGGTGCTAACCCGATGCCCTAACGAGCAAGCAAGATTGAGTAAGAAGCAAATGCTTGGCTGTAATGGTCAAGATATGCTGACGTACTTAGGATGATTTGAACGGAATAGTCACATTAGGAAGTACTGATACTGCTAAAGTGTATTTAAACGTTGATATGAGAATTTGCACGAATAACAACCTTAAAGATAGCGGCTATGCAAGTTAGTATTTTTACATTGCAAACTCCAGTGGTATAGGAGCTAATTTTAGATTTTTGAATTCAGGGAATACCAAATTTACTTTTCCATTCACTATCCAGATAACGATTAGCTAAAAATACACTTTAACTCCCTTAGTAAGAATTAATGACTAAAAACCTGGCTCTTAGTACTTCTAGCTATTTGAATTGTGTCTTCTACCATGAAAGTAGTGGAATAACCATATTTTTGTTAACTTATTATACCAATAGTATGAATTTAGTGTGAACTCATGCAAGTAAAAATTTTGGACACAGATCATCAATATATCTTAAATCATTGTACTAAATACCTCGCAAGATCAAACACAGATATTCGTCATAACTACAACAATCAATTTGGTGCAAGTGATCCACGAGGACGTATTTGTGAAGCCTGGCGTTTCCCTATCATTGATAGCTATACAGGCAAAGATACTCAAGAGTCTATTGTTGATTACAATCGTGTTACCTTCATTTATTTTTCATTAAGTTCAGATTTACCAAAATTTGTCGGAGTTACTGGAACTTTTGACAAGCTCTACAACGTGATTGCTCTTGATGATATCAAATTTTTAGGAGAATCAACGGGATACTATGCAGTAACACTTGCTATTCCTAAAGGAGAGGTACATACTTATAAATTTGTTATCGATAATCAAGTAATACTTGATCCTATTAATCCACAGCAAAAAGTTCTCAATAATGGACAGATATGGTCACAATTTTTTACTCATCAGTGTACTGATCTTCTTAGCCTACAATCATGGGAAGCCCTATTATTAGAGCGCTTGACAGATCATATTTTGCCTTTCCGAACAGAAGAAGGGCAGCGTTTTCTAGATTTTTACTATAACTCTCTAGATCGTCAATCAAAGGACAGCCAGTTTTTATACGCTTACAAATTTGATCAATCGATAGGTGTGGTTAATTTTATTGATAAGCTCTTAACGAAAGAAGAACGACATCATTTAATTGACTATCAAATTTGTCTTGATATTATTGACAAACTTTTACGCCAGCGAAATCCTTTTATGGAGCCTGGCTTGATGTCTAAAGAAATGTATGCCGAACTATACGATCAGATGTTTATTGGCGATGTTCCAGGCTGGAATTATAGTCGTTACCAAAGCCCTAAATATTTTTTGCAATTATTGCGTCGTCATTCTTTTACTGGGGCTTTTTCGCATCCTAAATATGGTGGTAATGCTGGCGGTGCAGGTTGGGCGTATTTAGCAGAACGCTATCCATTCAACTGGCGACAATCAGTAGAAGCACCTTTGGGTACAAACCCAGACTATCGGGGTTAAACAAACAACAGAAATATCAATATGCTCTGTTGAAACAGTTGCGATCGCAACCATTAATGGCTACTGGATATTTATTAACTACCATTGGACATGATTTTATGAGTGATTTTGATGTGATCATTATTGGTAGTGGTGCTGGAGGAGCGCCAATTGCCAATAGAATAGCCAAAAAAGGAAAATCAGTTTTAATTTTAGAAAAAGGGCCTCTGTTTCGTCCTCAATATCAAACTAAAGATGGGCTGAGTGATTTCAAACGAGATGAGTTATTCTCCACAGGGACAGAAAAGCGGTTGCAAATCTCTCAAGTAGCTAACAACAATGGGGAATATTATTCTAGTCACGTAGAGCCGGATATTAATGATGAACCGCATATTTATAGGGAAAAAGATGGTAGCGATCGCGCCACGATTGAAGGATATACAGCGCAAGTTGTAGGTGGCGGAACTCAGCTTTATGGAGCAGTTCACCTGCGCTTTACAGCAGTAGATTTAAAGTTGCAAAGCTTCAATGCTGGTCGTACAGATATTAAAGCCGATCCCAACGGTGATATTCAACGCGAAGCCCGTGACTGGCCCATTTCTTACGAAGACTTAGAACCTTATTACTGCGAAGTAGAAGAATTAGTAGGAATCAATGGCAGCGCCGAAAATCAGTTAAAGCCATTTAGCAAAAACTTTTTACAAACACCACTCTCACCCAATCCCATTAGTGAGTTTGCGCGTCAGGGGATGGTGCAACTGGGTCAAAGCTACACTAATCAAGGCAAAACCATTCAGCCTTACCGCACTCCTCTAGCCGTCATCACTCAGGATCATGCACCCAGTGGGCGAAAAGTACCACAAAACCCAGAAACGATTAAGACCAGTTATGTTAATCGTTATGGCGATCCTTTAGGGTTAAAGTCTAGTACATGGGTTTCTCTGCTAAGTCCAATTGAAAATTTACCGAATTTCCAAATATGGACTAACTGTGTTGTCACTCATCTTGACTGTGAAGGAAGTCGAGTTCATCGCCTCTATTACAGAGATCCGGCTGGACGAGAAAAAATACTAACAGTCAAACCAGGAGCTATTGTCATCGTTGCTTGTTCGGCTATCGAGTCTATACGACTATTAAAACTTTCGGCTGCGGCTAATCCAGAGTTTGATCGGCGTATTCACCAAAATGACTTGTTGGGCAAGTATTTCCTCACCCACTGCTTTGGCGGAGCAGAGACTATTGTTGTTGGCAATCCGCCACAATATCCACCATTAAAGTTTGATAAATCTGTCAGTCTGGATAGTGATTGGGCGATTGACTACACCTCTAGTGAAGCATTCCTTAAAGAAAACGGACTATGGGCTGGAGCAGCAATCTACAACAACACTTCTGACCAAGCCTTGCCCATTTCCTTGGGACGTACTCATGAGAGTCAAGACCTTGATACTTTCTGGAAAGCTTTTGATTCAGGTTATTGGGATTCGATTACTGGTCAAAACAATCGCCGTTCTCTGCATGGACAGGGCATGGTGGATTTCTTTAATGAAAACTTTGCTACTCGCTTGTCAGTCAGTTTTATGGCTAATCAAGTTCCTCTCAAGAGTAACCGCATTGAGTTACATCCAACAGTTAAAGACAAGTGGAATCGCCCTGTGGCTTACATTCTTAAAGACTGGCATAGTCACGATAAATACTTAATGGATGTAATGGCACAACAGTGTGAAGAAATACTGCGCTTAGGAGGGGCAAACCCAGATAGAAACGCAATAGAAGAAGGGGGTATTTATTTAGCTGAGAACGCATTAACTCGTATTGCTAATCACATTTTGGGTGGAGCGCGGTTTGGTAGCGATCGCGATGATTCTGTGCTGGATATCAACTGCCGGGCCTGGGACTTCGATAACCTTTACGTAACAGATGGTTCTTTTATGCCCACGTCTGGTGGTGCTAATCCTACTCATACGATTGAAGCGAACGCATTTCGTATTGCTGACCACTTATTGGCAAGAATTTAATGGCTGACCCTCGATTTAACGAAATTTTTACCCGTCCCGAAAACGGCATTTTTCATGTCGTCTTCTTTCCCGATCGCATATATCATGCCCAGTACCTCAATGCAACTCGTAGCCCACGTTATCGATATAATGTTCAGGAAGTTCGAGGTCAATTAGATATAAACGTCCTCAAAGGCGAAGTTTATCTTGATGGCAAATTGTTGTGTAACTTCTTACGAGTAGAGTACCGAGCCAGTCGCTTAATTGAACAAGTCCGAATCCGTAATCGTTTTGTTCAGGGTGAATTGATGGCTTACATCAATCTTTTACCAGAAAATTTACCTCCTGTCGGTGCAACTATTAAGCTGAGGCATTGTCCTTGGATTGATGCCTATCAAGTAGAAATTTGGGAAACATTAGAACCACCTCTCAATACTGACCATGATGTTAAAGTTCTAGACATGATGGGAAATCAGGGTTCAATTACCAGAATTTCTGCTTTCAATCCTGCCCTCAAGAATATAAAACAACTCAAGCGCATAGAGTTGGCCTTTCGGGAAAATGATCGCGACCTGCCCTTTGGTTTTACGATTGGCAATCCGGCTTGGGACAACAACTTCGGCCGCTCATTCCAAGTTCCCAATACACAAACGCCTAGTTCCTCACAAAATACAGTTGATGTCTTCAATTATTTAATTGATTTCCAGAGGGGATGGTATCTCCAGGCAGATAAGGTTAACCCAGTCCGATACCTCAATGCCATGATGAACGATGACGATCCTGAACGAGCTAGTGAAAACATTATAGAAATGCGCTGGCTTTTGCAGCGTGAATTTGGTAGCTCAGTGGTCTTTTTCCATGAAGTCATTATTCCACCTGGTAAGGTGGAAGGTACTCATCAGCATATTGGCTCAGAAGAACTCTATTACATAGTAGAGGGTGAAGGTATTGCCTATATGGGAGTGGGGGATGACCCACAGACTGAGACATTTCCCACAGTCACCCGCAACATCTTTGGTATTGGTCTCAAGGAATGTAAGGAACTACCCGTAAAAACTGGCAGCATTATTTTTACGAAAAGTGGAGGTATCCACGGCATTCGTAACCCTGGTACTAAGCCTTTGAAGTTCGTTGCTTTTCTTTACCACAGCAGTTAAGCTGCTTCACGCCACAATAACTTCTTTACCAAGTTTTTTACTACTAGATAAGCTATGTTTATAGTCCATTCTGACCAAGTATTTCGTGTTGAGCCAGAAACAGATCCAGACTATAGAAATAATAATCCTCTGTTGCGAGTCATGAGTTTATTACAACAGGCTCAACTGGCTGCGGAACGTGAATACTATCTTCATGACACTTTACAATATCTTTTCGCTTATGATTATTTACAGCTTTATAATCCCCGCAGCAGGGCTGAGACTAATAATTTAGACCCAACAACTCAGGATAATAAGGATGATTTTCAAAAGCAAAATATCCGCGACTTTCGTACCACTGATACTCATTTGATTCGTGGTTGGATTATAGTCAATAATATAACTTTTCCCTTTCTGCGGGTTTCCTATCGAGGTGGCCCCGACTCTAAACTTTCTCAAGCCACCAATCATACATTGAGCGACACAATTAAGTTGTGGATTAAAGTGGGTGCGGTAGCAACTTCCTCACTAATCACAGTGCCTTATAACGAAAGAAGTGATCGCTATGAGGTAGAATTTTGGGGTTATACAGGTAACAATTTACGTGATTTACTCGATAGCAAAGGTCGAGCAGCAATTGATCGCGGAGAATTGCAAGTTCGTACTGATTTGGTGCATGGTAGCCTCAATGATTTTAGCCGTGATGTCGTTGCCAATCAGGATATGCGCCAAATTGCACCAACAAGTTCGATGCACCCGATTTTACCGCTTCATATAGAGTTATGTTGGGCAAATTTCCCACAAACAATCTGGGATTCTCAAAATGGAGCTAATTATCATTACGAATTCAATATGATCCAGCGAGGCTGGGATCAATATTTACAGGTCGGCATTAGTCCTAACCCACATGGTGGTTTTGGCTTTTTAGAATTTCGTAACCTGATGTCAAACTACTTTAATTTTAAAGGTAGTGGCGAACTTGCAAGACAACTAGAGTGGTGGAATCTGGATGCTTTTGGCAAGAAGGTGATGGAAGGGAAACGGCGAGAGGAATTTATGGCCGTTGACTACATGGATTTGCATATTCTCAAACCAGAATGTGGCATTGGTTTACATCGTCACCGCGATAATCAAGAGATTTTTTTGATGATGTCTGGGCGGGGCTATATGGTTGTCGGAGACTGGTGTAAGTTACCAACACGAGAACGGTGTTTTGAAATTCGTACTTTAAAGTCGGGTAGTTTAGCAATGCTGAAAGGGGGAAATTTACATGGTCTGATGAATGCCACAGATGAAGATATTTCCCTATTTATGTTTGGTGGATACGATTAATTGCTCACTGCCTAAGATAATTCAGGGAAACTGAACTTGGAAATATCTTTGGCAGATATAGATTTTTTCAAAAAAGGAATTGAGTCAACATGGTTTCTTCTCAGTCTGGTATGGGAGCAATTCCCTTTGCTAGTGGAAGTGGTGTGTCATTTCGTGTTTGGGTCCCTAATGTTGATGGTGTTAGCGTTGCAGGTGAATTTAACAGTTGGTCTCCCACTGCACACCCGTTAGATTCAGAAAATAATGGATTCTGGTCTACTGACGTAACTGTTGCATCTGTAGGGCAACAATATAAGTTTGTGATCCATGAAGGAACTAACTCAGTTTACAAGAATGACCCGTATGCAAGAGATGTTACCAGTTCAGTAGGTAATTCAATTATTGTTGACCTCAACTTTAATTGGACATCTACCAACTTCTCCATGCCAGCATGGAACGAATTAATCATCTACGAAATGCACGTAGGTACTTTTAATGATGATATTGATCCAGGTTTAGGAACCTTTCGCAGTATCAAGGCTAAACTACCAGATTTGCAAGCTCTAGGGATAAACGCGATTCATGTGATGCCAGCAGCAGAGTTTCCTGGTGATTTATCTTGGGGATACAATCCATCTCATCCTTTTGCGATCGAGAGTGTGTTTGGTACACCTTCAGACTTTAAGGATTTTGTCCAAACTGTTCATAATTTTGGCATTGCCGTCATTGTTGATGTGGTTTATAACCACTTTGGCCCCCGTGACCTAGATATGTGGCGATTTACCAGTTGGAATCAAAATAATAAAGGAGGCATCTACTTTTATAATGATGACCGAGACAGGACTCCTTGGGGAAATACCCGACCCGATTATGGTCGTGGAGAAATACGCCAATATATACGTGATAATACTTTGATGTGGTTGAAAGAATGCCGTTGCGATGGTTTACGCTTTGATGCAACTGCCTTTATCCGTAATATTTTCGGCAATAATAATGACCCTAGTAATGATATAGCTGAAGGCTGGAGTCTAATGCAATGGATTAATAACGAGATTAATGCTCGACAGCCTTGGAAAATTACAATTGCCGAAGATATAAGAAACAATGAATGGATTACCAAAGATACAGGCGCAGGTGGCGCTGGCTTTGATACTCAGTGGTCTCAAGAGTTTGTGCGTCCAGTCAGGGATACGTTAATAACTCCTAATGATCGAGACCGCAATATGTTTGCAATCCGCGATGTTATTTATCATCGCTATGGAACTGATGCGTTTGAGAGGGTAATTTACACCGAATCCCACGATGAAGTGGCTCGTTCTTTGAATCCTCAAGAAAGACCTGACCATTATCGCCTTCCTGAAGAAATTTGGCGAGGTAATGCCGATAGTTGGTTTGCTAGAAAGAGATCAACTTTGGGGGCTGTGTTACTGTTTACAACTCCAGGGATTCCTATGATTTTTCAGGGACAGGAGTTTTTAGAATGGGGCAGTTGGGCAGATGATACTCCCTTGGATTGGAGTAAAAAAGATCGATTCAAGGGGATTTGGGATCTTTATCAATCTCTAATTCGCTTACGCCGCAACTGGTTTAACAACACTCGTGGGCTGCGTGGGCAAAATGTGAATGTTTTTCACATTAACAATGACGATAAACTTATCGCTTTCCATCGTTGGGAAAATGGTGGTGGTGGAGATGATGTGATTGTAGTGCTTAATTTTAGCGATCGCAATTACGACAGCTATACTATCGGTTTTCCTAGCCCTGGAACTTGGTATGTTCGCTTTAATAGTGATTGGCAAGGTTTTAGCTCAGATTTTGGCAATCTTCCAGGCTACAATACCACCGCAGGGAGAGCAATTTGGGGAGATACAGATGGATTAACTTTTGCAGGTAATGTAGGAATTGGTGCTTATAGTGGCCTTATATTTTCCCAGTAAGGGTTTGGGGGCGTTGCATAATAACCCTGTTGGGAAAGTTAGAGGGTCAAAAACTAGTGTCGGTTAACAAACTTCCAATACTAAAGTCTTTACCATAAAGCTTACTCATAGCTAAGTAAAGCTCACGACAACGATCAAAAGCAGCATCAGGTGGATCGCAAAAGACAGAGCTAGAGTTCCCCTCTTCACACACAAGCACTCCATTTGGTTTGAGTAGTGACCGCATTTCTTTAAGTGCGTTAGATGGCTCATCTAACTGCATGAGCAAAAAGCGACAGTAAACTAGATCAAAAGAATTATGGGGTAATCCTGTATTGTAGGCATTACCTTCCATAAATTTAATGTTGTTTAACCCCAAAGCCTCTGCATTCCGTCGTCCTTGCTCAAGCATTACAGTAGCTGTATCCACACCAATTACTGAACCAGTATCACCAATTTGCTGTGCTAGCCCAATAGAGACATTTCCAGTTCCACAACCAATGTCAGCTACTACCATACCCGACTTTAATCCTGCTCGTTTCAAAAGAAACTCAGTATAAGGCTTGTGAATTCGGTTAAGAATCTCCAAGCGATATACACCTGACTCATTACTAGCAAGTGTGTAGCGTTCTTCCTGAATATTGTTAGTCATTTTTGCGATTAATCTCACGATATCTGGAGATTATCGTTCTTAGGCATGAATATATACACTGAAATGATCAGAATCCAAGCAACTCTTAACAAATAGGCGGACTGACTCGGAGTGTCTGCCTCTGCCTGGAACAAGCGGGTTGGCTCCAGATAAGATTTGTGGCAGTGGCAGACACCGACTATTTGAGCTTGCTAGGTTTTGAGTTGCGCCATCGCCTAGAGGGAGATCCCTTTACTTTGTCTGATTGATTGTTGCTGTTCTTCTATTATTTGTTGCAATACGCGCTCTGCTTTTTGCCAAAGCTGAATATCTTCTCTTTCTACTGTCCCAATATAAATCGGTGAATACTCAAGCTTACCTGACTGGTTTCGGTTAACTGCTACTCGGAAAACCTCACCTCGTTCATCATGGGTAAATACCAATTCTTTACCCTGCTTCTCTAGAGTTGCACGTTTGAATCTAAGACTATTTGAGCCACTTTCTCTTAATTGCCAATTGATTAGTTGAACAGCAATAGGCACAGCCATAGTTAAGAATTCCGATTGAATACGCTGCTTTTCATTGAGTGACTGTTCTGGTTCTGACTTTTGAGTTGCCAGTTGATTGCTAGCGATAAGTACCAATTCTCTAGCTTCATCTTGTGTCCATTCGGCTGGACTGGCTTGGAGAATTTCTTCAACCTCCAGGGTTGATTTATCATCTATAAGCGCCCGTATAGCGACTTGTTTATCTCGGTCAGTCACTAATAAGTTTTGCAAGTCGGCACTGTAATACTCATATAACTCGGCTGAAATATTATCTTTTAACTTTGGTTCATCTGTGGTTATAGTTGGAGTTTGATTAAGAGCAATTGCGTCTACTGGTTTTTGCGATCTATGGAGTTGCTCCAAATAAAAAATCGCTGCTTCCAGGTCGTCGAATATGGTTCTTCCGGCTGATAGCTGCTGCTGATTTTGAGAAAGTTGTTGTGTTAATTCTAATACTGTTTCAGTTAAGGCTGACTCGACAGTTGATTGCTCAATATAATCAGAGATTGATAAGATAGCTCTCTTCTCTAGATAGGATTGTAACTCAGTCGCAAGCACTGTATCCAGGTCTTTAAATGTAGCTTTAGCTGTAACAAGCTGCTCTTTGTATTGAGAAAATTGTTGCGTTAATTCTAATACTGCTTCAGTTAAGGCTGACTCGACAGTTGATTGCTCAATATAATCAGAAATTGATGAAATGGCTTTTTCCTCTACATGGGATTGTAACTCTTGAGTAATCGCCGATGATAGCTCGTCGAATGCGGTTCTACCTGCTGATAACTGCTGGTTATATTGAGAGAGTTGTTCTGCTAATTGTGGTAACGTTTCAACCAAGGCATTATCAACTGCTGACTGTTCAATAAAGTTAGAGATTGTATTTATGAGTTCTGAACTTGCTCGTTGTTCTGCATCTGATTTAGCTGGGTTTATCTGGTGTTTAGTTTCGGTTATAGCTTGAGCTTCTTTCGGGAAGGTGGTTGATATTATTTGTTGATTAACTTGGTTGTTATCTACAGATTCTAAGAAACTATTTAAACGTTTAATTTCGCTATTATCACGTTTAGGGTCGTAGTTTATCCCCAATTCGGTCTGGAGTTTTGTAAAAGAACACTTATATTTATTGAGATTACCTCCCTGTTTCCAGAGCAAACGGGGGCTATCATCTTCATTAACTGAGCCAATATCAATACCAAATTTGATACCTCTTACCCCACCGTGACCGTAATAACTTACGACAGCTTTGACTTGATGCTCTCTCCATAACTGCTCAATTAGCTGGGGCATTGTGGGTTTATTTACTGCCACTTGCTCAATCGCTCGGCGCATTATTTCTTCGCCTGGAAGTCCCAAACTCTCGACTCGTTCCAGTTGATTGCGAGTCATAGCCTTTTGCTTACTCTCCCAACTACTTTGGATTTGGGTTAGCTGAAATTCTCGCTCTAGTAGTCGAGCGGAGTGTTCCGAATGGGCGTAATTGTTCCAGGTGCGAATAGATTTACCGTCTAGGTTATTGACTCTAGATGCAACGATGTGGGTGTGATCATGTTTTTTATCAGAGTGCCGCGCTATAAAGAAGTCATAAGCTGGCAGTTCAGTTTCTATAAATTCATCAACTAGCTGGTTCAGTTTGGTGTCAGCTATCCTTTTGTCAGGCTGTTTAACTTGAGCTTCATCACCTTGAAGCCGCGACAACACAATGACATTCGCCAAGTGACGTTGGGACAGATTAGCTAATTCGTCATCATTTAGCGTTCTATCACTTTTCGGTACACTAAGCATTAAGTGGTAGCAGGGGTCTTTAAGTTGAGGGTTAAGATGGGCTGATAGGGTAAACTGTTCGACCAGTTCATTGCTACTTCTCCCGTACATATTCCCGCCAATGATTTTGGCTTTCTCTTTCTCAAGCACATATTTAGTAGTGCCACGAAATGATTTGTTAGCTTTTACTTTGGTAATCATTGCGCTGCCCCTCTACCGATTTTGAGTAAGTGATTGGCGAGTCTGTTCTAAAAGGGCTGTCAGTTCTTCAAGAGTTTTCAGATATAATTTCACCTCATTACTCAAGGGTTGGCTACCAATTTTCACAGCTTCGTTAATAGCTCTAGTCTGCTGATTCAGGTTGTTGCCAATCTTCTTTAATTCATAAATAGCCTGTCGGTTAACTTCGGGAATGACTAACTTAGGATGTGGTAAAGGATAGTCAAATAATCTCGCTCTAATATAGTCACTTTGCACCACTCCACTACACCGTTGCTCTAGTCTAGCTTTCTCGGCATAGCTAGCCCTAAACGTGATAGTTACTTCTCGCTTTTCATCTGGTGCTACTGAACGATTGGTTAATGTGTGAGCTAATTGATTATTGAGATTGGTACGGGGGTCTGACTGCATAACTAGTTAGGCGTTTAGCTATTTAAATATTTATTTTTCACCGGGTTATTCGCTGTAGCTGCTACGGCGCTCTGCGCCGAGCAGGTAGGCGGATAACCCGGAACCTCTTGTTGGCTTATCTTCCCCTTTAATAGACCTGGTTATTGGGGGTTTGGGGGACACCCCCAACAAGCAACCACGCCGCTTTACCCGGAGGGTAAAGTAGCACAAAGTGCGTTACGGCGTATTGCTTGCCTATGCCCTTATGACGGGCTAGGGTAACGACAGCCAGGGGGCACAACGGGAGACTGGGGGAGTACGAGACTTTGGCGAACCATGATTGACTCTGTGCAGTCACCTTGGTGTAACCGAGGGCAGAATCTATTGGGCAATGCTGGCCATACTAGTGATACGAAGGATGTTGATTCATGGGTAACTGCTTTTTTAGACTAGTCTACCTCACGAGGATACAAACCTTTTTCTGTTGATATTCGTCACATCACGACAAGAAACTTAAACTTTTTTTGACCACGTTTTTTTTACAATGGAATAATTTATTACTAATGCTGAATATGTCGCGCAAACCGAAAGCTGTCCCTTTATCAAAAATCGAAGATATTCAAACCAGTCTTAAACAGAAAGCCGCGACTCCTAAAACTATCAGCCTGTCAGATTTAGTCTTCAGCTTGGCTAAACCTATTCAAGATATGTTAGACGCTGGCTACTCTTATGAAGATGTTTCTGATGTGTTTAAAGGTCATGGGGTAGAACTGGCAGCCAGTGGTCTGAAGAGTTTTCATAAAAAGGCAACAACCTCAACGGAGAATAATTCAAGTAATGAATCATCATCTAAAGCGGTTGAAGAATCAGTTAATTCTGACTCCGAGCCAGAATCAACTGATTCTTCAACCACAACTAATAATGATGTTCCAGCAGTAGAGCCAGATAGTTCACCAATTGATAGTAGTGAACCATCTGGCTCATCATCAACTAAAACTAGTAAACGAAAGAAAGCAACTACTAATACTTCTTCCCAATTTAATATCACTGATAGGAGTGAATTATGAAACGTATCGTGATGATACTGGGGGGCAAGGGTGGTACAGGTAAGACTGCCTTTACCCGCTTGCTATTGGATGTAATGCACTCGAAGGGCATTAATTATCTAGCTTATGACGCAGATACAGAGAATCCAGAACTATATGAGTATTATCAAAATTTTGGCTCAGGGGTAAGGCTGTTAAACTTCCTGGAGGTGGCAGAGGCAAAACGCTTCTTTACGGAAATCAAAGCGGAATCACCCGACTCAATAATAGTAGATATGCCGGGGGCATCAAGCAATAAAACCAGGGAGATTATTAGTAAGTTTGGGCTATTTAAAATTGCAGGTGATTTAGGTTATCGGGTAACGCTGGTGACTGTGCTTAACCTTGGTTATTCAGTCATCACTAGCTTAAAAACTATGGCTGAATTCTGCGGCGCTCAAGCTGACTATGTGATTGTGAAAAATCTGTGCTGGGATAAAGGTTCAGGTTTTCAGCGTTGGGAGAACAGTAAAACATCGGGAGCTATAGCCGAACTTAAAGGTATAGAAATAGAGATGCCAGAGCTAGACTACTCGACCTTTGACACGTTGACAGAGAAAGGTCTACCTTACTCGGCTGCGACTGAAGAGAATGGTTTTCCCTTTGGAGATTACCTACTAGTCAGTGGGTTTTTAGATCAGGCGAAACCAGAGCTAGAAAAAGCTGGGGCTTATCTAGGGTTACAACAACTAGAAGTTCTGGTTGCTGCTGAGTCGAACACCTCAACTTCAAAGCAAGCGAAAGTCACTGCGTCTACTTCTCGTCGGGGTCAAAAGAAAACTAATGAGCAACAACAATAATGGCAACGGCAATCACAGCAATCTTCACTCTGAAACTGCCGATTTAGTAGAGAGCAGTGACCTGGGTGAGGTCAAGATAGCATTAGGCAGATTATATAGAGAGTTTGAAAATTTTAAGCAATCACAGAAAACTGAACGCGAAAGAGATAGGGCAGAGTTACAAGCATGGGCGCAAACGAATTTAATTCAGAATCAACTCCTCAGCAAAGCGATGGTGACAATCGAGATGCTAACGGGAGAACTGAAGAATCAGAATCTCTGCTCGAACGAGTCCGAGCAGAGCAACGAGAATTTGAGGCAAGAATTAACTCCCTTACTGACGCAGTTAAAGAATATGCCAAAATCAACAGCGACATTAGAGAGCTTAGAGTTCAAAGGGCTGAAAAGCGAAGTATTGCAGTTGAGGCAGAACTGGGACTCACTGTTGAATCACACGCAGAAGTTGACTATGGTTATTCAGGAGTTGAAGAACAGCCCTCCCCCCGAACCCATCACCATAGAGAAAGAGGTTTATCGCGCTGAACCCATAAGTAAATATGGGACGATGGGGTTGTTTTCTGCATTATTTACTTTGTTGATTTTCCTTGGATTCAATCAATTTATTCCGGTAAAAACCTCGGATGATTTCAATAACTATCTACAAGCTATCTGGCAGCGTACTGGTTATAGCAATGTCAAGCTACAACGCATAGAAAAGCGTTTGGGGACTGACCGAAATCGAAGATGAAGGGCAATATATAGCGATTGGGGCAAACAGGCTTAAGGTAATACTTGCCCCAATAATACAAATAATCAGAGATAAGAATGCACAAGCTTACCTTGAATTGACCACTTCTCATCAAGAAGTCTGCAAGCGACATAGACAACTTTTTGAGGGTTACGCTTATGTCTTCCGTTCATGTTCCAGGAACGGACAGTATAATCACCTTCATAACCCAAAACGAGTGCAAGCTCGTCGTAAGTTAACTGCCACTTTTTCTTAAACTCAATTGGGTGCATAAATTTAAATCCATCATTAGGATTTCAGGTTTTTGGTGTCTTGATGTCTTTGAACTAAGTGCTTTCTTAAAGGGTTTTTGAGATTGCAGTAATATTAAAAAGCAGTAAAGCCTAACTTCTCGCTACCCTTCAATTGGTTGGATTCTACAAGTTGTGCAATGGCACTCCTTAAATAGCGAACGCTAGGTTTATCTTCACCCCACTTTCGGCTATTTCTAATCGCAGCAAAGCTGACTGGTGTTGTAACGGCTGAAGTAACAATGTTTAAAATTTGCTCCTTATCAGCCTCAGAAATAGTCACGAATTCTACCTCTGCAATTTCAACCTCTTGGGTAGGCTTTGAGAAAATAGACTCAAGATGATTAACTGCATCTGGTGGTGCAATTTTCTCCCCTCTGGGCATAACTGCTGGCTGGTGATGCTGCACCAGTTCCGGGAAGAATTTGAGTAATGTTCTAGCTGGATCTGGCTGACCATTGCCTGGGTGTAACTCTATCTTTAACCAGTCAGGAATCATGCCCAGATTGCCACCGTTAACAGGTTCAGCAAAGTTATTAGGGTTGGCTTTGAAATATTCGCCACTGGCAACATTAATTTTTCGCAACCCGCCAGCGCTTACAGACTGAGCTACACAACCAATAAAGTTAACTGATAGCTTAAAGGTGTCTGCCAGTCCTGCTGTGGCCTTGCCAACCACAGAAGTTAAGTTAGAGCCATGCAACACAATGATTAATGTACCGCCACACTTGGCGAAGCGAGAAAGTAAATATTGAATAGCCCAAGTGCGATCTGTCTCATCAAGTAGGGACAGCAAGCGCATCGCCTCATCAATGACTAACAGTAAGTTTTTGTGGGAGTAAGGTTCACTTGCATCTAAGCCTTTAAGAAATTTAAGCAAGTCACGGGCGACTAGTTTATCTGCACCGTCCGCATCTTTTTCGGGGTATTTAAGAGCAGAAATCAGATTGCAACTAAAGGGGTAAACGTCCATCCCGGCTGTAAAGTATTGGGTGTTTAATCCTGCATCTAAAGCTAGAGATAATGTTGCTAAGATTGCTGCTAAGGTTCCCTTGCCACCTCGCTGAGTACCTGCAATCGCAATGACTTGGGAACTCATCATGTCTTCTATCTGGAAACCACTTTTCCTTAAAGCCGCGATGAGTGCGTTGGCTCTATTCGCCAGAGGGAGATGAGTTATAGTCTCTGGTGCAAGCCCCTGTGCTGATGGCTGTAACTCCTCCGGTTTAGAAAGAGAAGCCGCTTGGTGAGTGTCCCGAATATCTACTTGTGGTGATTGAAATTGCTTAATATCTACGGTCGGTGGTAACTGGGTTTGAGCCTGTGCGATGGCACTTACCTCAGACCGATTCAGCCGGCTGTCAATGGTCACATCCTGTAAATGGAGAGCCATACTTTGATAAGTGGGTAGCTGACGACCCTTAAGTTTGCCAAACCAGCCAAACATCCAGCGATAAGCATAAAAGCGTTTTCCTGGTTCAACTTGGGTTAAATACTGGCCAATATTCTCAAACTCAGCATGGAGAAAGGCGTATTCTTCAGCCTCGTGTCGCTCTAGAAATTTAACAGTATTAGCAAGATGATCCGCTTGATAATTGCTCCGAGTATCATAGTCACCAGCACGGGCAACCGCGTCTATAAAGTTGCCACGTACAAAAGGTATTGGTGCAATTTCTTTAGTGCGGTTGGAGTGTTCGACAACAAACCATAGCCATGCAGCACCGCCAATTAAACCACCAACTACCGCCAAAGGGTTAACCGCATAACAAACTGCTCCTATCCCCCCAGCCAGCAAGCCAAGTACACGGGTCATGTCTGCTTCATTCTCAGCCGACCGCGCCATTTCAAATAATTGATCCTTGCGCTCTTGCAACCATTCAGAAACATTTCCTGCCTCCAAATGCGAAAGACTGGGATACTGTAATCGCAAATGTTCCGTTTCTTTAGTTGTAATTTTGGGGATATTATTTTCCACAAGTTGAATCCCTTATTGAGTTAAGAAGCCGCTAAAGTTCGCGCTCAATTTAGCGGCTATTGATTATTAGTCTTTAGTCAATCGCCAGATGGCAAACCCAATTTCACCCGCCATCATTGTGCCGATATTAAATAAGATGCAACCCAAAATCATAAATGGGGCTGTGTAGTCGAATGGGTTACGAGCCGCAAAAGTGGTGACAATATCGAACGCCCAAACCGCAATCACAACTAACCCTGCGCTAGAGCGTTCGCGTGTCCCTGCGGTCTTGTAGTCTTGCCAAAGTTGGCCTACCAAGTCAATCTTGCCACTAGGCTTGGTTTCAAGATCATAAATGATATGGTCTTTAAGTTCCCGCCTAGCTGAATCTGGGTTTTTACCGCGTAGGGCATGGGCTTCGATTACTTGCACACCCACCGAAACCATAAATGCCAAGTAAAACAAAGGGTTGAACGCTGCAAACGGCACATTTAGCCAATTCCAAGTCGGCTCAAACCAGGGTAAAACAGGGGGCCCAGCAAAGATTAATTGCCAAGTTGAATCAGCACTAATTACAGAACCGCCGATAAATAAAATCCCGCCTACCAAGGCACGACCCGCGCCACCGTTAGCAACAAACTGATTGACTATAGCGGCGGCTGCCCTAATAGGTAAACCAACAATCATCACAACAGCCTTGGCGCAAAAATCGATGATTTCACCAAGCGATCGCTTTTTACCTTTAGGTTTACCATCGCTGTTGCCAGTACTGTTACTTTCTGCACCAGATGTTCCTAACGCCATTATTTTCTCCTTACTGATTTGATATTTTGAACGCTTTTACAAATCTCTTTGGCTTTGTGCTTCCACTTCCAAATTCCTTCTTCAATGCGACCTATGCAGCGCCCAGAAGCATCAAAAACATCAACAATTTCATCATCAAGATATAGGGTTGTGTCTGGTCTGGGATTGCGTTTACTGCTGTCAAAATAATTCGTAATCCTTAGTTTTCGAGATGTGGGCATGACTCCCGCCTCGTATAAGGCATCGCTGGTTTTTGCCCGTTCTTCTATGCGTTTACGCTCTAATCCTTCAGTGGCTTTTAATCTCTCGGCTTCTGCATAAGCCCCCAATTTGGGTACTAAAGGGATGATTACAGGCAAGAAGCAGACACTTACACCAGCCAAGGCTAAATACAATTGCTTCTTGTACATCTCACTGCACCATTGCGCTGATTAGTGCAAACTTCTCCCATTGCTTTAACTCATGCAGTCGTTTCAATACTGACTCCGCTTCATTGCTAGGAGCGGTAGAAGATTCACACTCTAACCATGCTTGATGAGCGATTTTTGCAATTAACCAAAGTGTGTCTGATTCGCTCATCTTCTCTAGTCCTTCCCCCCATGTCTCACACATATCTTTAATCAGTGCATTGTCGTGAGAGAGAGAATAATATCCTACGGGGTGCGCCATTTTGGTATCCTTAATTTGTGTACTGATTTCATCCCTGATCTAAGTCACAACTGGGCGAACGCTTTTCTTCTCCGGGCAAGCGTTCGCACAATTAATACTCATCAGAACTATTAGCGAGTTGTACTTTTTCAATGCCATCTAGAACTTCAGAAATTGATTGAATGGCATCATTCAAAACCAAGTCATTTGATGTAGTGAAATGCTTCGATGTTTGCAGTCTCCTGTATTCGGGGGTAGCTTGAATCAACCTTAAAGTTTGCTCAACACCAGCCAGAATGATTACGATTTCTTCTGTGCTAACAATACTGTTCATCATATTATTCACCTCTTATCGCCTCCAAATTTCCTAAGTTGATTTGATGATTGTTGTTAACAGAAAATCTTTCATTTACTACTTTCTCTAGAGCTTTTCTCAGCCAGTAAGCTGGGGTTGTACCATCCATTTCTGCAAGCATTCTGATGGCTGGAGTCAAGTCTTGAGGAACGTTGTAATTAAGCCGCTTGTTTAACATCGGTTGTTTCTCCTAAGTAAAGTTTTTTCATCTCTGATAAAGCAACGGTTCCCGGATTTTCGGGAATCAACAAATTACTTTCTGGAATGCAAGATTTAAGTAATCTTTCTTTGATCAACATCTGCACGGGTGCGATCGCAAACGCACCGCCACACAAAGTTACTTTGCTGCGTCTGGCTTTCACGGATATGTCATCTAGGGCATAAGCCAAGGGAGAATCTTTCATCCATGAATGAATAGCGTTTTCTAACTCAGTCCCAATGTCTTCCCCATCAGGTGCAATCGCGCTTATGCCGTTATCACCAACGGTTGCAGTTTCTAAAATCTCGCGCAGTTGGGAGGGGCGAATCATTTTAGAAGAATCGGTGTTGCTCAATGCTCTGGAGAATTCTTTGATTAGTGTGGCAACACCACCGCCACCATTCGGACTACAAGTTACCCGTTTTGGTAACTTGCCGAGATTACTGTATTCGCTGATTGTGGCTGTACCATATCCAATATCAAAAGTATGGAACTGTTTATCGTCAAAGCGTTCGCTTGCCCAAAGTGATGCGCCATACCCCTCTGGAAATCCCAGAAAGCCAAGTTTAGAGAAGCACAGACGATATCTAACACCATCTACTGCTATCCACTTGCATTGTTCAATGGCTTTTTTTAGTTCTAATGGGGAAGCTAGCGAGAGGGTTGATAAACGAATGTGCAAGGTTCTACGCTTGGCGCTTGTACCCGTGGACAACTCAAGCAGATTTGGCAGAGATGCAATTGCACCTAATGCAAGGATGGGGAAGTAGTGTACTTTGTGATTCTCGGAATCACTCATTGCTATATATTCCTTACCTTGCAATCTAGCTGAGGAGCCTACAACCCAATGCTCAGTAATATCTTTGTTGTTTTCATCTTTGCCTCGGCTTAGGCTGAAAGCTCCTAATTCTCCAAAGGGTACTGATGGCACACAACACACTAAAGATTCGGTCTTCATCACTGGTGTTGTGCCAGTTTCGTTATTAACGAAAGCCTGATATTTAATACTGGAACGCCCAGCATCTAGCATCAAATGAATTACCTTTTTTGATGGCATTGATGCTTTCTCTGTTATAGTTTCAGCCTCGTTTGTGTTGGGTGCGTCCGTGCTTATAGATGTTGGTTGTTTTTTAGGTCTTGACATATCGTTTTACCCTCAACTTTTTATCGTCACTGTCACAAGGGAAAGTAGTCATCATCAACTAACGTTTCATGTTTCATGTTTCATGTTTCTGGCTCGTGAAAGTACCGTTTCACGGTTGTTGTGAGGCTGAAACATTGATGCAACCGTTGAAACAGTTTCATGAAACATTCTGTGAAACACTACTGAGTATCTTGGCTCTCCCTTGTGGGAGCCTGTGACAGCATCGAATTTTGCAAAATCTGAAGTAAAAGGAAGTTAACTACCTCTGCATGGTCATTAATGCCTAATTCCTGCGCTTTATTGCAGATAAATGGGTGTAGAGATTGCCTGATTGTTACTCGCATAAATTCTCCTCAAAATAAATTTGCAGGCTGAAGTCGCCAAGAATACGTGTATCTTGTCTGCCGTTGGCGCTTTTGCCTCATGTTTATTAGTGTATGCCAAAATATGTTTTTTGTACATACTAAAAACATATTAAAAGGTTATTGCAATAAGATGAGTCCATAAGATTAGATTAATGTATGTACCAAATCTGTACAAAACCGTTTTATACAGATAGTATGTGTATTAAAGATGTTTTTGAGGTTCAATTAGACAAGACATCATGACAGCAAAAATTGTGGGTAGACCCAAAAGAACCCGACCAGTAGACAGGGTAAACTACAAGCTAGATTCATCTATCAGAAAGCTACTAACCTCTTTAGCAGACCGCAAAGGACGAAATGAAGGCTCACAAATAGAAAGATTGATTTTACAGGGTGAAGCAATAGAAAGATTAATTGACAAAGGAGAAGCACTATCAGTTTCAGTTATTGAAAAAGAGATTAATGATATATGGGATGAGTTGCAAATAAATGATTAACCCCTCAGCCATTGGCTTGAAATCAATCCCTTGGCTCCCCCTAGATGATCGGAATGGAGACGAAGCATGACAGAAGCCCAAATTCAAGATATTTACTCACGCTTAGATACGCTTACAGCCGAGGTCAATTCGCTAAAGCTCTTGACTGGAACTATCGGTACAAGCCAAGTGGCAATTTCACAAATCTTAAATACAGTTACCGAGCATTCCCAGGTTCTCAATGCTCATACTGCTGATCTAAATCAGCTAAAAACTGATATGAGTGAAATCTTGCGGATACTGCGCGATCGCAATGGCGGAAGCGGATTGTAATTGTATACGGCTCTGATTTTCAGCCGAAAACCAGTTTTAGAGCGCACAATCATTGCCAATACCACGCAACAACTCTGTCCTATCGCCAGTCTACATTTTCCGATTCGTACAAAAACCGAATTTGGCACAATGACCCCATGTACTAAGATTTGATTGAAATTGATACAGATACCATCCTTAGAATACCTGCTAGATAAACTGAATTATTTTTATTAACACTACTAATGTTATTAGACTAGTGATGGAATTTTTTGGTTTTTAATATTAGTTGAAACTTCTAGAAGCTTTACTATACCTTAAGTTGAGAAAAACCTAAATTATTTTATTTTATAAATCTGAGATATTTGTTATTTATTTTTTTTGGAAGATCAATTACTATGTAATAAGACTATACCCTTAGTCCATCTTTTCTAAGTGTCATGTCACTAGATATACATAAGAAAAGAATGCCTCCCCAGGACTCAACTAGTTAGCGCTAGTTGTTTAGCAGTCCGAGAAGACACCCCTTTGTTTTGTTTGAAAAATATTCAAATTTCTTTATAACCTAATGCTAGCAGTTCCGAGAACTTCCTACAACAGGTTATAGAGAAATTTGATTAAAACTTTGGTAAATCTTCAGGGGAGGTAAAGCCCATACAATTTACCTCACAAGGATTTCACAATGGTAGCCCTTTTAACAGGATCTCAGACCGTTGGCCGCTCCGTTATGTCAGGGGATCTCGCCTCCAAGCCAATGGAGGTAACAAAGCATTTACCCTGCCCCCACTGTGGTAAACCAGACTGGTGCTACTCAATAGGAGAATTGACAGTCTGCAACCGCGATGCCCAACCAGCGCGTGGCTGGGAGCAAACATCAAAGACTGACCGCAACGGCAAGCCATACTACGCACCAGAAAAGCTTCAAAAACCGCCACGTCCCCAAGGCAAGAAAGAATATATTTACTATGACCGCTCAGGGCAACCATTGGTTAAGGTAACTCGCATTGATGACGGCAACGGCAAAAAGCGAATCTTTCAGTCACACTGGGATAGTCACAAGTGGGTTAAAGGATTAACTGATGAAGTAAAAGCTTCTATTCCCATTTATCGTTATAGCAAAGTCAAAGCAGCGATCGCAGATGGTAAAACCATCTTCATCGTTGAGGGTGAAGGCATAGCCGATATTCTTTGGGAGATGGATATACCTGCCACGACCACAATCGGCGGCGCTCTGAAGTATCGCGCCTACGGCAATTACCAAGCGGATTTAGAAGATGCTAATCTAGTTCTTTGTCCCGACCGTGATGAACCTGGGTTAAAGCACATGGAGGATATCTTTAAAGACTTCCCGAATGCCTTATGGTTGTATGCCCCACCCAATGAGTTTTACTGGACACACCTACCTAAAAATGGGGGACTGGATATTAAAGACTGGGTACAAGATGGGGCAACCGTAGATGACATCCTACAAGCAATTTCAGATAGACGCATCGTTGTTGATGCGCTCAATAAGTCTCTAGAAGAAGATGCCGAACGTTCTCGGCCAACAGAAAGCAAGTTGGAGCAAAAATTTAATCAGATTCGTGCCGTCTGGGGTGAGCGTCTGCGCTGGAATACCCTTAAAAAACAAGTAGAACTTGACGGACAACCACTACCACTTGACCGCATTGATTTGAAGATTGCCAGACAAATTCATATTGATATTAGCAAGGAACAAGGTAAGGGCATCGTTCTCGACCTAGCTCAACAAAACCCTTACAGCCCAGTGGTCGAGTATCTGGAAGGGGTGGCTCATAAGCATACTGAGGTAGATATTAGCATACTTGATACAATAGCTTCACGTTACTTTGGCACTAATGACCCATTACACGCTGCGCTGATGAAACGGACTTTGATTGCAGCAGTGGCACGGGCATACGAGCCGGGGTGCAAGCACGATGAAATTACCATCCTTCAAGGTAAGCAGAAATCTCTCAAGTCAACATTTTGGAGAGTTTTAGCAGGTAAACAGTTTTTCACTGATGACATCTCTGGCACAGAAAAAGATGAAATCATGAAGATTGGCCAGTACTGGCTATTGGAGTATGCCGAGTTTGAGAACTCCTATAAAAAGAAAGATGTTTCACAGCTTAAAGCTTTTCTCTCACGTCTGACTGATTCGATTCGCCGCCCTTATGGTACAGATATTGAGGATTTACCCAGACCATCTATTTTTGTTGGCACTACCAATCAGGACGAATTCTTGTATGACCCGACTGGTGAGCGTCGTTTCTGGGTAGTTTCGGTTTTAGTCAACCGGATCAACATTCAGTTACTTCAAAAAGAACGCGATCTGATTTGGGCTGCTGCCGTCGCCGCTTACAAGAATGGAGAACAGTGGCACTTGACCGACACCGAAGATGAATGGTTAGAGGCTGCTAACAAACATTATCAAAGCACAGATCCTTGGGAAGCGGAAATCATGGCTTGGGCTAACATTCGCAATGAAGTATCGGCATCAGAAATACTTAGCGAAGTTCTCAAAATTGAGTTAGCCAAACAAGGCATGGCAGAGAAAAACCGTGTCACTCAAATCCTCCGGGCTAATGGATGGAACAGAGGCTCACGCAAACGGATAGCTGGCAAACTCCTTTACCCCTGGATTAAGCCACAACTAGAGACTAGAACAGAGACTGGAACACCACTAGAACAGCAACTAGAACACCCTGAAACTATTGCTCCCCAAGAGTTAGAGATTAAGTGTTCTAGTTGTTCTAGTGATTCTCCAAAACTTTTAGAAAATTTTGACAGTAGTAGGGGAGAAAATTTCACCCCACCTCCAGAAAAAGATAAAAGTTTGAAAAGTGACTGGAACACAACCGAGCCAGAAAATACTGAAACAGTTATACAGCAAGCATCTGATAGCTGTTCTAGTCTCTGTTCTCCCACCTCAGTAGATCGGGTCATTGCCAATGCGGAACTGATTCGGGAGTCTATTGTAGATGAGTCTTGGCAAATGATTGATGAACTCATAGAAGAATGGACGGATGAATTTAAATCTGCTGTTTGGGGATTATTGACCCCTGTTGAACGCAAGGCTGTTAAACAACTTAAACCTAAAGCGTGAACCTGATTCTGTTTCCAGTCTGTGCAATGCCTGCGCTTCTTTCTGACGAAACACTTTGTTGGCGGGTTGCTTTAGGGATCAAGTCTTTGTGCGTTCGTTTTACTTGGATGCCGTGATAATCTTATTTCCCGACATCCACGCCCCAACAAACGACAGCATCGACAATACCGCCAGTCATGTAGACACTCGATAGACAATTAAGATTGAATTAGACCGCGATTTCAAACAAAAACAATAATCATGGCATCTGCTGAATTTACCTCGCCTGAGTCAACCCAAGCAGTACCGACAGTTGAAACTCCATTGGATGAAGAGCAAGTAAATGTTGATACGTCAACATCAACAGAAATTGAATCGCCAGCAGCAATATTTCAAGCTGTTGGGGTAATTACTGGGTCGGTCAACTTTACTACTGATGGACAAAGCACTGTTACTATCGGTAGCTATGAATACCCACTTTACTACTCGAAGCGACAATGGGATGTATTAAACGCTCTCAAGAAGGAAATAGAAAATACTGGCAACCATGATCAGCGTTTGGTTGTTTATCCAAAGGCAATTCACTTTCCACGCAAAGAGCAACCACATCGCATCGCTTTTCAGTTAGTGGGCTTTGACAGAGGGCGAAAACTAGATGCCGTTTCAGGAGAGTTAGAAGACCTGGAGTTTAAGTTATCAGGATTATGGCAGTTCATTCCTGTCTGCTCTACTCCCTGTATCTCGGTGTTCCGAAATTTCTCTAATGAAAGACTCGAATTTATTAAGCAGGCCGAACCTGCCCGAAAGGTGAAATTCATGAAGGCTAGTCATATACCCTTGCTCTGGAAGGATGCACCCGTTCGACCCTTCAGATTTAATCCCAAGGTGGCTAAAGAGGAGCAAGGACGCGCAGCCTTTGTCACAATCAAGGCCAAATTTCTGCCGGGGCGTGATGTCTTCGGTTTTGTTGCACTGACTGCGCTACCACAAGAAGCTGCACCCAGATTTCTCAAAGCGTCAAAGGAGGATAAAGCCACAGTGCAACTTGCAGCGAAAAAGGCCAAACCCAGAGTGCAGCGACCATCTAAAAAGCATAATCTTGGTAGTAGCAATCCTCCACTTAAACCAATCCTGAAAAAAAAGCCCCCTTTGGTTGAAGGAGAAGCAGACAAATAGTGACACTAAAAAGCGCCCCCAAATTGAAGAGCGCCTTTCATTTTATTTGACGTTATTGCTAATTAACCGTTGATAGCAGGAGCGGTAAGAGCAACAGGAGCAGATTCAGCAGATGCCAAATCTAGAGGGAAGTTGTGAGCGTTGCGCTCGTGCATTACTTCCATACCCAGGTTAGCGCGGTTGATTACATCCGCCCAAGTTGCAATCACACGACCTTCAGAGTCAATGATTGATTGGTTGAAGTTGAAACCGTTCAAGTTGAACGCCATTGTGCTTACACCCAAGGCGGTGAACCAGATTCCGATTACAGGCCATGCTGCTAAGAAGAAGTGCAGTGAACGGCTGTTGTTGAAGGAAGCGTATTGGAAGATTAGACGACCGAAGTAGCCGTGAGCTGCAACGATGTTGTAGGTTTCTTCTTCTTGACCGAATTTGTAACCGTAGTTTTGTGACTCGGTTTCAGTTGTTTCACGAACCAAAGATGAGGTTACTAGTGAACCGTGCATTGCAGAGAACAAGCTTCCGCCGAATACACCAGCTACACCTAGTTGGTGGAAGGGGTGCATCAAGATGTTGTGTTCTGCTTGGAACACGATCATGAAGTTGAATGTTCCTGAGATACCTAAAGGCATACCATCGCTAAATGATCCTTGTCCGATGGGATATACCAAGAAGACTGCGGTTGCTGCTGCGACTGGAGCAGAATATGCAATAGCAATCCAAGGACGCATACCTAAGCGGTAAGATAGTTCCCATTCACGACCTAAGTAGCAGAATACGCCAATCAGGAAGTGGAAAATTACCAATTGGTAAGGGCCGCCGTTGTACAACCACTCATCTAAGGAAGCTGCTTCCCAAATTGGGTAGAAGTGCAAGCCGATAGCGTTGGAGGAAGGAACAACTGCACCAGAGATGATGTTGTTTCCGTAGATCAAGGAACCTGCTACTGGTTCACGGATACCATCGATGTCTACTGGAGGAGCGGCGATGAAAGCGATTACGAAGCAAGCGGTGGCCGCTAGCAAGGTGGGGATCATTACTACGCCGAACCAACCGATGTAGATGCGGTTGTTGGTGCTGGTAATCCACTCACAGAATCGATCCCATACGTTGGCGCTTGAGCGCTGTTGTAAGGTTGCTGTCATGGTTTTATGATTGCGGTTAGTTATTTATGAATCAGGCAATTTCGTTTTTGCCTGTGAATACACTTTACAATGCTTTACAATTTTTCATCAACTATCTCGCTTTTGTAAAGTTGATACAATCTATTTGCTTTACTTATTTAAAGGGGAAAAGTGAGTAGACTTAGCCCAACCCAGGCGGGAGGAAAGCGCGATAGTGTACCCGCCCGTATTAAGAGCGATTGGACAACGATTAGCTAAGTGTGGACTAACCGAGATTCAGGCACAGCTTTTAGGGGTTGCCATAGTGCATTTTATCTGCGGCTAACTTAAATTAACACTCGTTCGTCTGAGCTAATAAACACAAAAAAGTAAACCAATGATGATGATTGGTTTAATGTCCCACGCAAAGAAAGGAAAATGAAGGTTTGAGGGCTTTACGCGGTCTTCTTGACAGAAGTCAGCGCAAGGTAAATCTGGATTTGTTCCGGTTGCGGCAAGGTGGGTGATTGAGCGCTCAAATGCTTGGATGGAGAGATGTTCTACTATGAAAGCCTATATTCATTGCTCAATCAAGCTTGTAGGCTATATTAGTACATCGGTATAGGGAGAACTTAGTCTAATTGTGAGTGCAGAATTTGAGCAATTTCTTTTGTATTTCGCACTTTCCGACAATTTTCAACAAGAATTATTTGTAACTAAGGCTGTCCCAAAACTTGTCATAATTTCTACTAAGTATTATAGTATTGTGATGCATATTTTTTGCAAGGCATTATTGCTTAAAAAGTGAAACCTGTTCGGAATCCAGATGTGATCTAATGGATCATTTAGAGTAACTGATTACTAAAAATTTTAGTGCTATTTGGTTTGCTATCACAACTGTTGTGCTTGCATACGCCAAATCGCCAAATCCTTTCATTATCCCATTTTGCGTATTTCTTTAGTGAAAAGTTTTGTAAATTTATGGTAAAGCTCTTAGAAATATTGTGAAATCAGACTAATATGTAAGAGCGACGAATTACGAAGTCTACCTGCTTGGCATATATTGAATAACTTATTTAATCAAGAGTGACAATAGACCAGGTGGTAAGACTAAAAAATAATTGCCTTGCGTTTGTGCAGGGCAATTATTTTTAACATATTTTTTTATGTACGGATAACCGTACATAGATAGAGTAGAATCTGAACTTAAGAACGGGAACCCGTACATAGATAGAGTAGAATCTGCCTTATAAATGCATTGAGATGCGTTGAAAAGCTTGATCTTACTGAGTTTTGTAGTTGGCTTTTTCTGGTAGACTCCTCAAACCTTTTGCTAGCTAAGTAATGCTTACTTTTTCTTCATCGCATATACTTTGATTAGCCCAGATGAACGTGGCTAGAGAGAGTAGGTAGACTCGTAGTTCGTCGCACAACTTTGAGACTATTACAAACTCGTACCCTTCCCTGGGCTTTTCTTAAACAAACAAACAGTTTGAGGGAAGAGTCGTTATGAATAGTTGGAATGTCAGTCACATTGCGTCTGCTAAACAACGTAACTTGATTGGATATATTAGCCTGTCTATCACCGTGATAATCATGCTTAATACTTCTGTCAAAATAGTGTTTACGTATAGTCCACAGCATACGATTTTTGAGTTTAATCCTCCTCCTAGTGCTTGCAACTCACGTGACGTGAT
This sequence comes from Nostoc sp. C110, assembly GCF_043099725.1. Classification (GTDB taxonomy): domain Bacteria; phylum Cyanobacteriota; class Cyanobacteriia; order Cyanobacteriales; family Nostocaceae; genus Nostoc; species Nostoc muscorum_A. Next base: position 28,773 of record NZ_CP171143.1, read on the forward strand.
AGGGTATGACTTCAGTCAATGGGTTGCTGCTGCCAATCAGCAAAAATCAACCGTTCAAACTGAAGTCCGTCACGTCAGCCGTGTAGAATACGAGCGGTTGAAACTAGGAATGTCTTTGGCAGAGGTTGAGGCAATTTTGGATCGAGGTATTGAGATTAACCGATCTGCTAAAAGCGTAAGCTTCATCTGGGAGAACCAGGATAGTTCTCGGATCACCATCACATTCGAGGGTGGCAAGCTGACGAGCAAGGTACAGTCCGGATTGAAGTAGCACAAAGCGCGATCGCCCAGTTCTGGGCGATCGCGCTCTGCCAGACCGATGTCTTCGGCAATGTGCAGCGTGCAATAGTAGAAGGGGTGAAATGAGCATCTATGCAGAAACTTATGCTAAAGCTGTAACCCTTGTTGTGTAAGCATCCTGCCAATCGATATTTTTGGCAATTCTCAATGTACCAAATAACCTATAAGTTATTTGGTGCAACAATTTAATACGGCACAGCAAGAGTTTGAAGCTCCTAAATTTCCGACACTTCAATTGGTACAGTTTTATTCATGGCGATCACAGCATTGAAAGTGGCTCATCAATTCCTTAGCGTAACTTTCGGAATCACTGCTCATTTCACCCCTCTAATACCTCAACTGGGGTCTACTGTGATCGCGCCCACTCTTTCTTGCTGTGGTGTGGTGAATGAGTATTTATTACTAGTGGTTATTAGCGTCAAATTCACTAATTTGAATAAAACTTCTACATAATCACACATTGATGCAGTTTGGTTTTATATATTGGCTAAAGTTGTTCAAGTATCTAAACCCAAAGTAAAAAAGCTTAGTGAATGGTAATCACTAAGCCTCATTCCTTCATGATTAAAGGACTAAATTTATGTATTTCAAGTTTATCACTTCAGTATTGGCGGTGTCTCTGATAGCTTCGATTGGATTGGCTGCAAAAGATCCTAGCTATATACCTTTGGCTGCAAGTGTAGGTGGAGGTATAGCAGCTATTAGTACGCTCATTAAACCAGAGCGTATACGATTACCAGAATCTAAGGAGGATAGCCTAGAGTAGTCTTTTAGATGCGGTCGTTAACTCCTACGATCGCATCTCAAGAATTATTTCTTATCAACTGTAACTGTAGCTACCTGCAATACTAATCGCTCAAACCTGCAATCAAGACATTTACAAACCAGGATTAAATGCAACTATAATTGCGCTTCAGCCAGGATTAATTGCAATCAACCTGCAATCATCGGTTTGAGCCAGGATTATCTGCAACTATAAAAGTAAAAAAAACGAATGTTTTCTTAACTGCTTTACTAGTAAGGCTTTCAAAACCTTAAACCGTTGCTTTTCAAGTTAAAAAACTCGGTAAAGAATTCAAAGTCAATTTATAAAATTCTGAAATGAGTTTTTTGACAAACCTCTATCAATCTAATTAAAAAAGCATCTTAGATGCTTTTGATCCTCGCTTTACACAAGGAATTTTCTTGATTATTTGACCAACAACCGCGATCGTAACGAGAAAATCGCAGGCATCGCAGACTGACTATTTGGCATTGAGCCAAGATGGAGGCATTTATCAATTGATAACTATTCGCAATAACTTAGTAGTGGCGCGTCTCTCAACGGAGTAATGGGGCTTGTGGCGGTGTAGACTGTCCATAATACCCCGCGTAAACCGGACACTACCCTTACGAATAAATGAGGCCGCCACCCCCAACTCGTCTACCCAACAAGCATTACAGGTCTAGAGAATACCTTACACCAAGCGAGGTGCGATCGCTACTCGATGCCGCACTTGAGCGCAAAGCTCGTTATTCTCACCGTGATTATACACTGATGTTGCTCATGTTTCGCCACGGGCTGAGGGTGGGGGAAGCTGTAGGGGCTAAGTGCGGTTTAAGGTGGGATGCACTGATGTGGGCTGAACGTCAGATTTTCATCACCAGGGAAAAGGGCAGTGACTCTGGGGTGCATCCCTTGAGAGATGATGAGTTAACTTTGCTCAAACAACTCAGAGAGATGTTGCCAGATAGCAAATATATCTTCGTTTCCGAGCGCGGTGAGGTGATGTCTACTGATGCGGTGCGAAAGCTGCTTGGGCGGCTGGCGGTACAGGCGGGGCTTGATATCAAGGTACACTGCCACATGATGCGCCATGCTTGCGGTTACTATCTGGTGAATCAGGGTTATAACACCAGGGAAATTCAAGACTTCCTCGGACACCGCGATATCAAGCACACTGAAAAATATACCAAGCTAAATGCTCGGCGCTTCCTGAATTTTGATTGGGGTGATTTGTAAAAATTCTGGTCAGAGCTGCGCCACATTCAATCAATCAGTGGTCATCGCTCACTTGCAGCCCTGGAGCGATATTTGGGTGTGACTGAGCAGCAGAAAGAAAATGCCATCTCTACTTTGGTTTTTTAAGGAAGTCTTTAGAACGGCGAAATGTTAGCTGGTAAGCTCATTTCCACATCGATAAGCTTCTAAAAACTTATATCCAAGCTCTGTTACCTCAAAATAGAATTCTCCAGCTTCGTCAAACGTTTTTTCCCCAACAATTTCTGTTAAACCAGTGCTGCTTAAATAACGTAAGTATGCTTCCTGGGATTTACACGTAATACTACTTTTATTAATAAGGGTTTTTAAATCATCCACAAATGCTAGACTGACAGCTTCAGCTAATCGTCTGAAGTCATCATAGTTTATTTGATTATGTGCATAAGCAATAAATATCATTGCAATAATTTCCGCCTTTTCCAAATCAGAAATTTTATCTAAAATAAACAGTACAACTTCTCCAATCTTTTCGGCTTCCTCAGAGTTATTTTTTATTTTCTCTATGAGTGCTTTTTTCTCTTGAGGTTTCACGGAATTAAGTTTAGTAATAAAGCGCGAAATTTTTGCTAAGAATATCCTATTCGAGATATCTGCAACTCCTTTGCATATTTTTAGCGCTGTCCCAAAGACTGGAATATCCTTAACCAAATCATTTGATATAAACTGGTCTATGAGAACTTCCGTATTCTCCAGAAACGCTTCTTCAAGAGGTTTATCTTTCATCACCTTGTTATCTATCTTACGAGATTTTGCTTCAAGGATTATACATCAAGCATCAAGCAGAGATGCTGTTGAGATGACTCCAGAGGTTCTGACTATATGTTAAAAAGTCAGTAGACTGAAAACTTCTACGAACGCTCTGAGGGCGGTAAATAGTAGTTTGGCGACATCTCTTCAAATCAAATAAAAAAGTAAAATTGTAGGAGTTCAGAACAAAAGAAAATGAGCGATACCCCATTCCCTAGCCGACTAGACCGCGCTGAACAAATAATTTTAGGATTAGCTGAAAGACAAGCTGAGACACAAACACAAGTTGATGAACTCAGGCAAGGCATGAGAGAACTAAGCCAAGAAATGAGAGAACTAACAAGTAACGTAGACCGGGTACTAGGTCGTAGCGCCATTTTGGATGATGTCTTGCTTGAGTTACGTGATAGCCACGAACAGCACCAGCGAAATTTTGAAGAACACCAACGCACTACTAACGCGGCTCTACAAAGCCTTGAATCTATTTTGGTGCAGTTGATTAGAAATAATTCTTGAAGGTCAAATACGACGTTGCTCCCATAGAGAGATGAATAGAGAAGCAACCCAAGCGCTCACCTACACCAAAGTTCGCCAAAACTCGCCAAGGATTTGATACTATTTTGGCGAGTTTCGATATTTGGCGAGATTTATGAACAAGCAGGAAGCAGCAGATTATTTAGGTGTCAGCGTTCGCGCCCTTGAGCGTTACGTCCAGCAAGGGCGAATCAGCGTTAAGTACGAGAAAGGGAAAACTAGACCGACTGCCAACTTTGATCAAACCGAACTGGAAGCATTCAAGTCAGAACTGAACCAGCCGACCGTAAAACCAGCCTTTGAATCTCGTCAAATAGCGACAGAGCAACAGCCACAGACAGGTAAATTAGTGCATTCTTCTGGCGAGATTGCGGAGTTTGGCGAGATTGGGGTAATTGATAAATTGTCCTCAATCATTGAAGGGCTGCTGGGCAGAGGTGACAATCAGCCAGTAGTGCCG
>NZ_CP171144.1:0-67931 GCF_043099725.1 Nostoc sp. C110
TTTTTAAAATTAGTAGGTAAATATGGGGATAAATCGGGTGACTTTTGGGATTTTTTGGGAATTATTGAGCTAATGAGAATTTGGTGACTGGAAGATGTTGAAGAGGTAAAAAATCAGCGATGAATTTGAATTTGCGTTCTGGAGGATTGGGATATATTGAGTTTAATTGGTGAGAATTGGTGAAAATCGGGGATTTTGGCGATTTTCTGTGTTATGCACAAAACAGCAAAATCAAAGCACAATTGTAATCTTTCACAAGATTTATTTACAAAGGCTGAAGGGATTACGGTATGGGCGTTTTCGCCTTTTAGGAACCATTCTTAACAAGGGGTCAAAAACAGGGTAAATTTTTGTAGATTTAATGTTGAGTCTTGGTTCTCGTTCAAGCCGAATGCTCAACGTTTACTTTGAAAGTGATCAACTACGATAGCCGAGCGATCGCGCATCTTGTGGTCAACCTAATCCAAGATAAAATCAGGAACGAAAAAAAAGTTCATTGATGATGAGCCAAGGGTAAGCTATGGAAGTCAAAAGCGAAGTGACAATAAAATTTAGTGGCGAACTACCAACAGCCAAACCAGCAGAAAATAAAAAAGTTGCAATCGAGTTGACTGATCAGAACGGCATAGTCTTCACCGCTCAAGTTAATGCCAAAAGCTGGCGCAAGGCTGAAACTAGCGCCTCAGAATTTGCAGACTGGGCCGGGGCCGTTTCGGGCAAGCTTGGTCAACGAACAGAAAACGGTTTTGAAGTGATTGACGCGGGAATTCAGATTTTTGAAAAGAAAGCGAAGGAGGTAAAACCAGATGTAGGATCTGCGGTGGCTGAAGCTGGCGCTTCTTCATAGACAGATTTTCTGTCGCGTTTCGGTTTTCTTTAAAAGCGATCACAATAGTATGGTTAGTGTTTTCAATACACCTTGATGGGAGCAACGGATGATAGACTCCAGGAAAATTGCCACCATGCGTCGATGGGTGATGATTTCACTGTTGGGCTTACTTGCCCTGATCATCGGTCATGGGATGGCATTGATTTACCGCATTCAGCCTGGAGTCTCGCTGTGGTTCCCCCCATCAGGGGTAGCGATCGCCTTAACTTTCTGGTTTGGCCCTTTTGGTATTATTCTCACCGGACTAGCATCTTTTTTGATGTCCGCGGCTTGGGGGTTTCATGGTTGGGAGCGATTAAGTGCTTTGGCGGATATGATAGAACCTCTAGTTGCTTGGTTGCTTTACCGTCGTTTTTGGAGAGGTTCTCGAACACTAAATACCCTCAAAGATGCTGCCGTTTTTATTGTCAGTGTACCTCTGATTGCCAGTGGTACCTTGGCGATCATTGGTAACTTAACTTTTTTCGCAATAGGTAAAATTCCTATTAGCAGCTTAAGTACTAATATTCCCCATTGGTGGTTAGGCAATGCAATGGGAGTCATGGCTATTGCACCTACTGCCTTGTTAGTCATCACCCCTTATCTCCAGTCTCAGGGCTGGTTATTAAGTGCTGAACCATTAAACTCTTCATTAGACCCGTCCATTTTTCCACGTTCTCGTCGCTTTCTACTAGAATTCAGCACTATAATACTGCTTTGTGTAGTAATAGCAACCATCACTGTTGCCGAAACTAATCACAATGGCTTTAGATTTCAGCAATTATCTTTTTTGAGTTTTGTGCCTGTAATTTGGGCAGCAACTCGCTTTGGTGTCACCTGTGGGATGTTAACCTCCAGTTTTTGCGTACTGGTGACGTTGTTTTCCTATCTAGTTGCATACCCCAGCGCTATATCCTTGTCCACGTTTCCCTTAGAGGCGGAAGTACTGCACGTTCACAAGTTTAGTTTATTGGTACAGTGTATTGTTAGTTTATTAGTGGGCATTGCCATTACAGAACGGTCAAAAATTCAAGTAGAGTTAGCAGTAGAAAGAGTCAGACTGGGGGAATATCAGGCCCGTGCTGAATTATCAGAACAACTTATCCAACTCAATAAATCACTGGCGCAAACCAATACTTCTTTAGAAGAATCCCACCAAGAAAAAGATGAATTACTCAAGCGCGAACAAGCCCTCCGCAGTCGTTTGAGTAATATTTTGTCAAGCATGACTGATGCTTTTATTGCCGTGAATCGAAATTGGGAGATTACCTATGCTAATCACCAAGCGGCAAAAATTCATAATTTAGCACCAGCAGACTTGATTGGTAAAAACTACTGGTCACAGTGGACTGGGGCTAGAGGTACAGAGTTTGAGCGAGAATATCAGCGATCGCTCTTAGAAAATATCCCCGTTCATTTTCACGCATTATACGCACCGTGGGATATATGGCTGGAAATTCACGCCTACCCTGCTGAAGATGGACTGGGGATATTTTTTAGAGACATCACTGAACGCAAACACGTAGAACAAGAACGTGAATATCTGCTCATGCGTGAGCAGATTGCTAGAAGTGAAGCAGAAAAAGCCAATCGTTTAAAAGATGAATTCTTAGCAGTTCTTTCTCATGAATTGCGTACTCCCCTGAACCCAATTTTGGGTTGGGCAACGCTGCTGAAAAAGAATAATTTGGAAGAAGCTATAAAAATACGGGGAATAGAAACTATTGAGCGCAATGCTAAATTACAAATTCAACTAATTGATGACTTATTAGATGTCTCCCGCATCCAACAGGGGAAAATGGCTTTAAATATGCAGCCTGTAAATTTAGCTAATACTATTGAAGAAGCCAAGGAAACTGTAAGACTAGCAATTGAAGCTAAGAACATTAGTCTGGAAACTGTACTAGACCATAATATCAGCATGGTTGCAGGTGATGCAGGTCGTTTACAGCAAATTATCTGGAACCTGCTTTCTAATGCCGTTAAATTCACTCCCTCAGCCGGAAAGATAAAAATCATATTAGAACAAGTTAATAGCTATGCCCAAGTTCAAGTTCAAGATAATGGTAAAGGCATTAGCCCAGAATTTCTCCCCTATGTATTTGATTATTTCCGTCAAGCAGATGGCACAACCACAAGACAATTTGGAGGGCTAGGTTTAGGGCTAGCTATTGTTAAGCATCTGACAGAATTACATGGTGGTATTGTGAAAGTAGACAGTGCAGGAGAAGGCATGGGGGCAACATTTACAGTCAGATTACCATTCATGCCTGATAGTGCCCAACTAATACCAAAAATCCGACAATCCAATAATGCTTTAAGTTTGCCAGGGTTGCATATATTAGTGGTAGATGATGATGTAGATACAGGTGAATTTCTCACCTACATATTTGCACAATCTGGAGCAAAAGTGACAGCGGTTACATCAGCAGGCGAGGCTTTAGAAATCTTAGCCAAAACTCAAGTAGATTTACTATTGAGTGATATTGGTATGCCAGGAATAGATGGTTATATGCTGATGCGATTAATTCGAGCTATGCCTTTAGAAAAAGGAGGGAAAATCCCAGCGATCGCACTCACAGCTTATGCTGGAGAAATTAACCAAAAACAAGCATTAGCTGCCGGATTCCAAATCCACTTAGTTAAGCCTGTAGAAACAGAGAGATTATTTCAAGCAATATCAGATGTTATCAATTAATCAATAGTCCGCTTTTTTGAGTTGAAGTAAATTAAGCAATCTTACTTGTGACTAAATAAAGAATTGTCCTTTCCAGACCCACCAGATTCAGATGGAGTTCAGTTGTTGTCTCAATAAAACTGGTTAACTGCAAATTACAGGGGTGAAAAAGCACTGATAGCTTATAAGCAATAATTAACACATCCTATTGCTTGAAAGCCCTCAAATGGAGTTGACAAGCGTGACATCATACTAGATTGCCCTGGTTGCACGAACCTTCTATTTACGCCAAATCGTACCATTTGAACCTCTCTAGTTTTTAGAGTCTGAAATGCTTGTAAGTTATTGCCATCACCCCATAAGAAGTATGCGCTCAAGTGAAAACCTCTGCCATAAGAGAGATGGTTTTATTTAAAGTCTTTTTTTAAATCAAGGTAATCCACAAAGACAAGCAAAGCTTACGATACAATTCATAGATTATAGATTGAGTACGGCAAGAATGATGTTGTATCTTGTTGCTTAATTGATGACTGATTTTGAGTGTGAAAGAAGTAAATTTATTAGAGACTTTGCTATTAGCTTTCCAACAGATTGATATGCAATCAAGTATAGCTGAGAAGAAATCAAAATAGTTCGCTGTTTTTTTAGTGTAGAAATACTATATGGAGTGATTTTCTTGATTATTAGGCTGCTTATATTTGTGGGGTGTCTTAAAACTGTATTTTAATCAAAGGAGAATTTCACAGGAGCATAGGAACTCCAACAAACTTCTTCCATAAATATATTGAAAAAAGAGATAAAAACTGAGAAATAACCGTCAATTATTAGTAACATTTAGGAATAAAATTTTAGTTATACAAACTCATTTAATTCATTAATTTTGTTCATTTAGCAATAATCAATAGCGCCCAGTTTTTTTATATTCGGTTTTGTTTAAATCCCGATATCGCTTTTAGTTTACCCCAGTAACATTGAGTTTGTAGTCCAACCTAAAACTTCCCAAAATTCTAAAACTCACAGAGAAAAAATGAAACTTTTAACGATTGACACCAAAAACAATTGTTATGTTATTGACGCTAATGCAATGAACCACCTGCAACAAGATGTTGCTAGCTCTTTTACTTTAGAGAAAGGGACTTTTGATATAAAAATTACCAGTGGTCGCTATAGTTATGCTCAAAGCGAAACTGAAGGCGAACCTTTGGTTGTACTTTGGATATATGGGGTTGATGGTAGTACATTTATCAACAAAAACACAGGTGCTGAAACAGGTGCAACTTGGACAACTTTAAACGGATATAACAAGACGTTACAGTTGGAAGTCAAAGAGAAAGCTGTTATCTGTGCTTTGTTTTTTGATGTAAATAATAGTGATAATAAAGGAGCGGTTCAGCTTTTAATTAGCAGCAATAAACCACATTTTAAGCCTCAAACTCTAACAGTTGCTAGTAAAAATAACTGTTATGTTCTTAATGAAAAAGTTCTATCTAAGCTGAAGCAACCAAATTCTAATTTTATTGAATTGGAACCAGGTAATTACAAGCTCAAAATTCGTGAAAGCAACGCAACTTATTGGTCTTCTGAGCAAAAATTCCAATTAGAACCTTGGGCTTTACTATGGATTAAAGATGGAAAATTTGTTTCTAATCTTACTGGTCTTGAAGTTAAAGAAACTTGGTGTTCGCTCAACGGATTACAAGAGGAATTCATTTTAGAAGTCAAAGAAAAAACTACTATTTTAGGATTTTTCTTTGATACCTACAAAGAAGATAACAAAGGACAAGTCGTTCTAGAAATTAACACAGTGAGTAAGACTGTAGTAGACGAAAGCTATAACAAACAGCCGAACCCGCCAGTAACAGGAGTGCCAGACGGTAATGTTAAAGAAAGCAATGTCACTACTGTAAGCGCTGGTGGTGGAACTAGCACTGGAGGAGGTAGCTTCAGCGGTGAGAATGATTTCAGCTTCAGTTTCGATCAAGATCAGATGGAGCGAATGTGGCAAGAGATGGCAGCCATGCTCGAAAGCTCAGTAAGCGTAACGGCTCAAAAAGATGAAAATAAACAAGCCTACTGGGAAGGTCTTGAAAAATCGATACTCAAAGGCTATCAAAGCCAAGCTAAGACACTTGCCATGCAGGTAGCACGGCTTGAGTTCATGATGAAGACTCTCATACAACAAACTGAGGTAAATTTTAACCAAAGCTTCCAAGGTTGGTCTAGTTACTTTAATAAAAATCTCAATGACTTGTTTATTACAAGAATTCCCAGAATAGTTAATGACCAGGTTCATCTGGTAATTACTGAACAAACCCAAGAAGTTAAAAACTTAGTAATTCAACAGATACAAACAGAACTCAATGAGCGTGTTGAGTCTGTCGTTAATCTGAAAATTACTAATCAAGCTCAAGAAATTAAGACTTCAGTCGTTCAGCAAATGCAAACAGAACTGGAGCAACGCATTGAAAACGTTGTTAATGTCAAAATTGCTAATCAATCTCAAGAGATTAACACTCAAGTCATTAACCAGATGTCAAATGACATTGACCAGCGAATTGATAATGCAGTTAATGTCAAAATTTCTAATCAAGCTCAACAAATCAACAATCAAGTAATTCAGCAGATACAAAATGACATCGATCAGCGTGTTGATAGTGTCGTGAGCCTGAAAATTTCTGATCAAACCCAGAATGTTAAAAATCTGGTGATTCAGCAAATGCAAACCTACGTTGAGCAACGTATTGATAATGTAGTTAACCTCAAAATTGCTAATCAAGCCCAAGACATTAACACTCAAGTTGTTCAGCAGATACAAAATGACATCGATCAGCGTATTGATGCAGTAGTTAACCTCAAAATTGCTAATCAAACCCAAAACATTAAGAGCCTGGTAGTCCAACAGATTGAAGCTGATTTCGATCAACGTATCCAGTCTGTTGTTAACCAATCTACAGGTAACAATGTTCAGTTAGTCGTTAATAATGTCGTCAACGAGCTTGATAATCGCATCAATGTCAACTTAGACCATAAAATTGTCAACTTCCGCAATGAAGTATTTACCCTCGTTAATAATGAGATTAACCAAAACTTCACGGAGTCTCTCAAAACGACGATTTTATCAGATATCAAAAAACAGCAGTTCTACATTGATATGCAGTCAATCAAAGCTGAGGTGGAGAACTTCTACGCCCGTTTAGGACAGTTTGAGAGCCAATTATATTTACGTGTTGAGCAGGGAGATACCCAACTTTATAATTGGACTCTCGAACAACTTATTGCCCTTCAAGGTTGCTTAACCGATCGCCAAGCTCTGGTTGAGATGTTTGAGGTCTTTGCCAGTAACCTTAAAGACGAACTGAATGGTGCTGAATGTGTTCATCCTAGTCGGTTTACCCCTTGGGTAAGAAGAACTTCGCAAGCACAACTTGAGCCTAAGCGGTATTGAGTGAGGTCGAGGGGAAGTATTATCTTCCCCTCGACCTCACTCAATACCTTCTAGCTTATAAAAATGTAAACGTATTTCTTTATTGACTGGGTTGAAAACTGTTTCTACGTATTTCAATCGCCAGGACACTCGAAAATTGTCGATCTGTGCAAACTCATAAATCTTATCTGGCTCAAAAATTAATTCACTCATGATAACTCTGATACAGTTTACAGTTCATTTTCGGCTGACGAAAATCCTCGAGGCCCTATTGTTACTTAGCTCACTTGTTCATCAAAAATCGTCAATACATCAGGATGGCAGCGTTTAACGACGACTTTTATCCCCAAGGCTCCCTCGCTTTTAAGGTCATCAACGTATCCGGGGCAGGCAGCTTTCGCTTCAACAAAACTTTGAAAAGGCCCAAAATAGTAGATGCAGTCAGGGCATTGGGTGGTAACTTCTGCCCAGTAATCACTCTTCAGTCCTTGGATAAATCTTCGAAGCAAAAATTTGATTCTGTTAAACACAAAGGAAAAGGTGAGAAGAATAGTTGCTATTAAACAGCATGACTATTGCTGTGATAGCTATCCTCTGCCGAAAGGATGAGGATATATAAAGTCAAATCACCACTTACTTCTAGTCGAGTAACAAAGAATAAATTGAGAAATTTCTAGATTCTACGAACGCTAATGTACAGCTGATTATTTCGTGAGCGGGTTTAACCTACTCGGTATCACCGTGGTCGGGTAGCAGGACTATATCGCTATAATCTTATTTCCCGACATCCACTTAAAAGCATCTACAGTCAAGTATTCAGCCGACTAACGCCGTTTTAGTTTCTCCCTGCCTTAAAGCCTTCTCCACTAAGAAATTCTTCATTTATCAGCAACAGAATTTTATCTGTGTCCTTGCCTTTGTTGGCATAGCTGGCAGGGTTACTAGGGTCTTTCTTGTTTTCCATGCCGAACTTAGCATTATGGCTAATTACTTCATCTTTGTGCTGCTCAATCCAATCGCGTACCAGCAAACCGTTACAGCCTGATAAATCTCTAAGTGCTTGGTTAGTAATTGCGAGGCGATCTGAGTCCCCAGTTGCCACAGTATCGTTATACAAACAGATAGCCTGATAAGACCTACGAATTTTTTCTACAGCTGCTAACGTTGCTTTACTTCCCCAGACCTCAGCATCGGTTTTGGCTTGCCAGTCAATCTCTTCTTTGATGGGTGCAACCTTGGCAGGTGTGGCAGTAGTAGCAGGTGCTATTGCTCCCCCGTGAGTTACCTTGTTCACTACCTCAATAACTTTTTTCTCTAGCCAAGAATCTAACTCGGTAACATTGAGAGTAACTGTTTGGGGCTGCTGTGCTGTGGTTTCCATTACTGCTTTCTCCTGTTGTAGTTGTTTGTTGGCTATATCTAATTGGTTATTGACTTGCTCTAACTGGTTATTGCTTTGCCGTAACTCTTTAACTTCCGCCTCTAGTTGGGCAGTTACGCGCTGTGCTTCTTGCAGAAGCTTTGCAACGTCAACACGATTTTTGTGGTGTTCAATTAAGCGGCTAACTACTGATTGCTGGTTGGGTAATTGCCATTCACCCTGTAATTCCTTGAGATATTCAAAATCAGCAGGAATAGCGCGAATTTGAAATAATTTTTCTTTCTCTGGTGCATCTGGAAACCCTACAGGCTTTGTTGTGTAATAGTCGGCATAGCCCAAGGTGGTTACAAGATTTTGTAAATCTCGGTCGGTGGGTGACTCTTTAACAAAGTGACCAGCACTCCGGGCAGCATGGAGCATTTTAGAACCTGTTGAACCCTGGCAATCCCTCTCTGTAGCCAGCGCTAAATATGCAGCCCGGAGCGCTTTGCAGTTGTCTTGTTCTTCCCCGTGTCGGAAATTTAGAATCGGTGCTTTATCTCCCTTATCCCCAAAGTACGCACGCACAACCCGGTTAAGTGAACCGTTGCGGCGGCTGTCAATGGCGCGGTTTTGTGCTGCTACATCTGTAGGATTTTCGTTAGCCACCTCTGTTAAAAGTGCTTTAGTTGATGGTTCTTTTCTTAGCCAGTTCAACCGCTCGATGACATAACTAGCAGGGTAAAGGGTAGCGATCGCAAATACTGGCTGATCTCCCCGTTTCTTCCCTTGGCCAGTGAACATTACCTGATAGCTTTGACCCTCAACAGCCGCAAACTTGGCACGAGCGAGAATTTCATGGGGACGGCGGCCAGTGGCAGCAATTAACCCTACTGCTACCTCATGGAGGTCTTGGGATTCTAGCAATTTACCCGTTACCTCTAAATATTCGTCTGGGCTAATTTCCTGACCATTGTCTAGGCGTAAGCTTACCCGTGTGGTTTCGTTGCGTTCTTCCCAGTCTTTCTTATCCAGACCACACAGCAATAAAACATAGTGCTTCAACTCATAACCTGTTACATTGCCGTTGGCATCATGCTTGGGTACAGAATCAGCGTTTTTCCCTTGCTCTAATGGGAGTGACTTGAATTTTTTATAGAAGCCAGCCCGACTCAGCACAGTGCCTAAGCTTTTAATGCTGTAGTTAGTGTTGGTATTTATCCACTCGTTGAACTTCTCACAGTGTGGCTTGATCTCTTCAAGGCTTTGCAAATCTTTGACCGTAACAAAGAGTTGATCTACTTTTTCCTGAACTGCTTTAGACATCTGACTGACTCCCCTTTATTTCTAAGCTGTTATTAATTTAACTAACAAGTTATTTAATGTCAATAACCTGTAAGATATTTTTAACAGGTTATTGACATTAAATAACTTGTTAAGCTACGCTAATAACAGGTTGAAAAAACCACAGAAAAAGCGGGCTACTAACCCGCAGCTTAAAAATAAAAGGTATTCTCATGTTACTCACAATTGCTAAACCTCAACAATTCCAACCTACTAGCGACTACTTTGACGGAGAATTCGACGCGGCGATTGGATTACCACCCAAAAGCCAGGATGGAGACTACTGGCGGGGATATCTCGCCAAGGTAAACGAGACTGGTAACACACCGTTCTAAAACCCAAAGGGAGGCTAACAACCTCCCTTAATTTTGCTTACTTTGTCAATTTCTCTTGTGGCTGTATCACGGAGTTAACTGGTTGATTTGTAAATCTGCCAGCGATCGCACCCACGGACAATAGCCCGATCATGCTGAAAATGATTAGCTTAATTGGCAAGTCGCTAATGCTAAAGACGTGTAGCGATCGCTTCTCAAATTCCCAGTTAACCATCAGAAATTGCACTGGATTAAAATCAAACCACTCTTGACTTTTGATTAACTCAACATTGCATTGGCTAAATTGTTGATGTAATTCACCCTCTACATCTGCCATATCCTCTACATAAATAGTCTTGAGGATTTTCACGTTACAAGGTGGTTGATTCCTATGAAAGTTATCAAGTCGAGCTTCGGGATTACGAGATAACCCAATTTTGCAACGACGGAGGTAACAACCAGGAATTAGCCCGTGATAACCCTCTGCTTCCATTAAATAGATAAATCCCGGCTCATGGTCATTTTTAGGCTGATAGATAAGTGTCGTAATATCATCCAAGTCCATATATTTATTTCCAAACTATTTTGTTAGAAACTGTTATTTTTTTGCAGTTCAAACAGTAATATCTTTTATCCTTTCTCACGGTTAGATTTGCGTGACCACAGTGGGGACAATAAGGCTTTGTGTCACTTTGGCGGCTACCCCCTATAGTCGGAAATGACGCGACTGACATCACCGTGTCAGTGCTTACTGTGCTTGGCTTTAAAGTATCCCTTGTCAATCTCGTGTCATTCGTGTCAGGGGACTTGGCAACCCTTGCCAGTCGCTTTGTATCCTCTATTTCTTGATAGTTAAAACTGACTTTATCTAAATTAGGTAAAAAATAAAGTTTGGGTGAGCGAGAATCGACTACTAAGGCTACTCTTAATAATCTCGCATCATCGGTAACTAACTCATTTTTATGGTTGATGTATTCTTCAATTGCGTCTAAGTTACGAATCAACTTAGCCAAGTTAGACTCGCTGTTTTTCCCCTTGCCGTAGGTATTCAGGTAATGTCTGATTTTGGGAATGCCAATGATTATTTCGGTAAAGAGTGACCGATCATCATTAGTAAAACCTGGGATTTGTTTGGTCATCACTGATTGACCCGACACAATCCAGCCGATGTTATTATGACCAAACTGCTTCAGAATCTTCTTGAGGTTTTCCCCTGCCTTGTATGGCTCACTGCAAGAATTTAGGGTGTTATCTAATTCATCCCATGCCCAAATTTGAAAGAAGTTAGCAGCGAATGTGGGGTTTTTAACTCGAAAATTTCCGTCGTCTAGGCAATCATCAAAGGATTTAATCGCGGCTGTTGTGTCGCCATACTTAAGGAAATGCTCTAAAGGATAGTTGCTATCTTTGAGTGAAGCAACAGCACCAGGATAAGACACTGTAACCAGAGTATTAGGCACTTTCTCGCCCTTGCCAGTATTGCCACGAGTACAACCAGCTTTGAGGATTTCGCTAATCATTACCGCAGTGGTTGGGGTTTTACCAACGCCCGGATCTGCAATCAGCCGATAGCGGATAGGGTGAGAAGTGACGTAGTTTATAAATTCGTCAGGAGTCCCAACCATCAGCTTAATTTCATCTGTTTTGATGGCTGGGCCCATACGGTAACTGACCACAATACAATCGGTTATTTCTAGCTTGC
Organism: Nostoc sp. C110; assembly: GCF_043099725.1. Classification (GTDB taxonomy): domain Bacteria; phylum Cyanobacteriota; class Cyanobacteriia; order Cyanobacteriales; family Nostocaceae; genus Nostoc; species Nostoc muscorum_A. The sequence continues at coordinate 11,690 of NZ_CP171144.1, forward strand.
GAACGCTTGTTATTTTGAATAGTCCTAACTTTTTAGCCAGCGTGTCAGAATGTTTGCTGATTGCTTCTGCAATGGCTTTGGGATGCACTGATCGGGAATAGCCATAGCCAATGTCTACAACACCGTCAGGCTTCACCTGAAAGCCTTTAACGCTCAAAGCTAGCCTGAGATCACTAAACAAGGTACGCGCTATTTCGTTGGCGATTTTCCCGTTGATATCAAAGCCAAAGTCACCATACACGGGTTCTATTAAATCACCAAGCAATTGTTGCTGTAGCTGACCTATACGCTCGTTTAGTAATTCGATTTGCAAAAGATAATTTTGGCGCTCACTAGCGATCGCTTCCCCAACCTCATCTAAATTTTCGTTGTAGCTACTTGCCAAACTTTTGATAATCTCGGCTTTACTTTGATGACCATGCGCTACCTTCTCACCCCAGTTTTGCAACCTTCTGAATAGCTGCATAGCTTCAGAGGTAATAGAATCGTGTTCATGATAAATCTTTTCTAATTCCTGTGACTTGGCAAGTTGAAAGCGTTTGTTAGCCTCCGCTTCTACTTGAGTTTTAAAGTTCAATTCCCATTGCTCAGTCTCACTTTCTAGATATTCAATACGCTGTTTATCTTGCTGTGACTGGTTAAAAGCTTGATTTAATTTAGCTTGCAGTTGAGCAATTAAACCCGTGTTTTCTAGTTTGATATGACCTAACGAGTTGATGGTATTTCTCGCTTCTTTGAGTTCATCTCTCAAGGATTCTAGCTGGCTGCTAGCGTTAGTTAACTTTGACTTGCAAGTGTCAAAATCCCTAATTATTTTGTGCAGTGTTTTACCTGCTTGTTCGTTCTTACTTTCGGCATCATTTAGCAATCTCTGTGATTTGGTATCCGCAATAAAGTAAGTGATGAAGCTTGCTGGCAATGCTCCCACACCAAGCATAGAGATTACTTTGGCTATATCGTTGGTGAAACCTCCAGAAGCTACTACTAAGCCAGCACACAAGCTAAAAGCACTTAGCCCTAAGCTGTAGGATAATCTCATGATTTTACCTCCAGATAATCACCCAATTGGGCTTTGAAGCTTGCTAGATTGCCCTGTGATTCAACAGTTTTTAGTCGCAATTCTTCAGCTTTAATTTGTGCTTGTAACAACTTTTGATTTAGTTCGTCTTTGCTATAAACCGAGATATTCGTGTCAGCGCTCGTCTTAACTTGACTAACATCTAAAGCAACTGATTTTTGGGTAGTTACCTCTTTTTGATTAAGGTAATCCAAATAATTACCCTTGACTTTTTCAATCTCGGTAGCTGCTTGGATGCCAGCGCCAAAAGCCTTTGAGTGTTTACCAATTACAGTAAATTTCTCGCGTGTTAGGTCGAGCGCTGCCCCGGTCAATTTGAGCGATCGCGTTGCACCTTCATAGATTTTCATCCCTTTATCAAGCTGGCTTTGAGTTGCCTGTGGGAGAGTTTCGGGAGGATTTAGGGGATCTGAAATATGGTATTGATTGGGTTGGAATGGTGGCATCATTCCTGGTACTAAGTCAGGGGTGACAGTTAGTAAGCCAGGGATGCGGCTATCTATGGGAGTAGTCGCAGGGGTAGCAGATGTGGAATTAGTGCTAGATGTCGAGTTTTGGTTACGCCCTGCTAACTTCTCAGCTACAGCTTTCGCAGCTGCTTTTGTAGTGTCAATTCTTGCCATTGCTCAAAAACTTTCTAGTGTTCAGTAGGGATTGATATTTAATTTCTAGTTGCCTAAATGCTTTGTCGATTTCGCTAAACTCAATTGATAATTGTTCGTCTAGATCATATTTTTTCAGGACTTGGTTTAGCTCTGTTTCGTCCGTCTTTGCATCTTGAATTTGGCTGTTTAAATCATCCATAAACCTTTTTTCTATGAGTAGGGATATGGCATAATTGCTGGGTAATTAAGACACATTCCCAGGATGGGATTTTACAAGTTTTAACGAGGGATGCTGGCAACATCCCTTTTTATTACCCGTTTGATTCGCGTCTACTTTGTCCGGTGGCCTGATAATTATTCTGTAAAACCTTCAAACCTAGATACATCTAAATCAGCAGTAGCAGCCCATTCCAGATAGTTGAAATATTGTTTTACGTCACCGATCGCTACATCACAATCAAAGCGCAAGCCTTTAAACTGTGGATGTTGGCGGATTTGTCCAAGTAATTCTTGTGCTTGAGAAACTAACTCAGGCAAGGAATTAGCGCTTATGCTTGCCTCTGATTCAATGCCGGAAATTGTAAAAGTCATGGCGTTAGTACTCTTTCTAATAACCAGTTAACAAAGTCGAGGGGAGATAACAGGATGTTGATCGCTCTCACGCGATTAGCTTTTTTCCCAGTTCGGTGATGATGCCTTCAATTTCTTGGGTCAGGTCAGTTTCATCTGGGGTAACTTCTGGCTTTTGTTGTGCAAGTCCAGCCAAATCTCTAATCGCTCCCAAATATCCTTGCTTTTGGTGTTGCCAGTGCTGATTGATACTCTCGGTTAGTTCCGTATCTCGCACAGCCAAGTTATTTAGAATCAGTTGGTTCTTAACTTGGGCTATAGCGTCTACTGCTGCAATTTCTTCTGATGCCTGCCTAGTTAGCTGTTCAATCAGCGTCATTTGGGCGTTAGGGCTTGAGCCGGGGGTAGGGGCTGTTAGATGTTGCTGTTGCCCTTGTAGGGATAGAGCATTTTGTGGCTGTTCTGTAGCTGGCTCAGATGTTTGCTGTGTTAAATTTTGTGAATTTTCAGGTAACTCTGAGGTGCTAGCCACAGTTGGTAATTCTGGCTGAAAGTATGAGGCGATCGCTTCTAAATCTAATTCCGAAACTGCCTTTACAGTGTCGAAATCATCAGGGCGAACATGGCTTAAAGCCAGTCTCAAGCTTTGTTCCGTGGTCATATATCTTAAGCAAGCATCATGAATGCTTACTGTGTCTGCTGTTGGTGCTGTGGTTCTCTTCCGTGTTGCCATGATTTACGCTCCCTTTTGGATTTTTTGGATTTGCTGGAATGCTTGCTGATAGCGGTATCTAGAAAAATCATTCGGATTTTTGGCGATATAGCCTTTGACCCGTTCGCCGCGTCGTAGCTGTGCCATTAGCCGCCCTACTCTGCCCAAAACCCATGCTTGGTAGGGTGATAAGGGTGATTCCCGGTCGTAGCTGCCATCGTGGTTTTTTGGGTAGGCATCTCTGAAACTGGGAATTCTCCAGAAGGCTAAATTCTCCCAAGTGACCAAAGTAGAACGGCTTACACCCAAAACCTCAGCTAAATATGTCTTGGTAGATGGAAAATCTAAAAATAAATCTAAATCTGTAGAGTGTTTGCTCCGTCTAGGTTTCATGGGTTTACTACAGTAATCAATGTGAATCAGATAGTAACTAGCTAGCAATCAGAAGAAGTACACATCACGATGTAGCACCTAAACGCTAAACCCCTTACTGTGTAAGTCGCTGGGGTACTCGTAGGACGCTAATTAGTGACTTGTTGTTGATCGATTGCTCTGGTGCTAATATAGCAACAGGTGCGTCACTTAGTCAACTAGGAACTACAAACCGCTTTTGGTAGGTATTTGGAGCCATAATTGGACAAAAGTGTTTATATAGTTGTTCTTATGCCTTCAAGCAAGCCACGAATAACCTTGAGATTAGATCAGGAGGATATAGAATTCCTAGACCATTGGGCAAACAAAGAGTTTTTAACAGTTCCCCAATTGACTAGGGTGCTAGTAAAACGGGCGATCGCAGAACAAAGGAAATTAGAACAAGAGAAATCGGCATGACAGAAGCACAAATCCAAGACATTTACTCACGCCTGGATAGCCTTATATGTGAGGTCAATTCACTCAAGTTACTAATCGGCACGATAGGGACAAGCCAAGTAGCGATGCCTACGGCGAGCTACGCTAACGCCAAAAGATAAAACGGGAGAATTGACAATGGTCAGCAGTCTTAAAGAACTAATTGATGAGCCAGAATTGGGTCATACCTCAGACCCAGAGGAAAGGTTTATCAGCAGTGGCGTAAGTTGGGAGAGCTATGAATCGCTACTAGCCAAACTAGAAGATAACTCTCATTACCGTGTTACTTATTTAGATGGAATATTAGAGATAGTGTCGCCATCAATCAGGCATGAAAAAATCAAAACGAATTTAGGGATGCTGTTAGAGCGTTTCTTTTACAGCAAGCGCATTCGTTTTGTACCTATGGGAAGTTCTACTTTTAGAAACAAAGCAAAAAAAGCAGGTGCGGAACCAGACGAATGTTACTGCATAGGTGAAGAGAAAAGTGTACCGGACTTAGCCATAGAAGTAGTTCTCACCAGTGGCAACATAAGTAAATTGGAAATCTACCGAAGATTAGGAGTTGCAGAAGTTTGGTTCTGGGAGAGAAACCAGTTTAAGCTATACCACCTACGGGACAATTCCCAGACTGAGCTTGCCACTATTTACCCTGATACTTATGGCTATGAGCAAATAGCAGCAAGCGAAATACTGCCAGGGTTAGACATTTCCTTGCTAGAGCAATGCATTACAATTTCAGATTCAATTCAGGCTGTTGATGAATTTGAACAGGGGTTAAAAGCGGATAATGAGTGAAACAGATAGCGCCTCAAATCGCTCTAATCTATCGTAGAGTTGAGCGATTTGAGGCGACCACAAATAGAACCTTGTCCAGTCAGACAGTACTTTTAGAAGAAGTTTTACGGATACTCCGCGATGCAAAAGGCGGGAAGCTACGCAATGGCGGTACTGGTATATGAAGAGATTTCCAAAGTATGCGATCCCCTTACCAATAGTTTGTATTTTTGAGGACTACACAAAAGATATAAAATCTTAGCTTAATTCATCTAGAGTTCACAAAATAACTAGCAAAAAAAATGCTAGCTACACAGCCCTCAGCTTTTTGAGTGCGATCGCAGGGATTAGATAGATTAATCAATCCACCACGGTAAGCAAAAGCAGCGCACAAAGAAACGTTTAGTAGACGTTTCAGCCCCCGGACTCTGCAACCAGCAAGTCTAATTAAATTTATAACTATTTCAAGCTTACCGACTAATCCCTACAATCTGCAAATTTAAAAGTTAAGGGGCTGTCCAAACCAACAAAGGACAACCCAATGAATAAACCCCTCACTTTTGACAGACAGGGGTTTGCGAATGAAAAGCCTAGTATTCTAACGCAAACTTTCCCCAACAATCAAGAATCTCGAATTTCGGAATTATCAAACCATATAAGCGATCGCCGAACTAGCACCAAATATTTAAAAGCGGGTTGCTGTGACGTTGCTCTAAGACCATGCCCCGACCCGGATTTACTGCGATCGCCTAACCTCAACTTAGAGGAGTCCTTTTACTTACAGCGATTAGTTAAGCTTGGCTGGTTTAGTGGTCAGGTGGCCGCCGTACTTCTCCAAATTGAAGCCAAGGTTGGAGGGGTGGCAGTATGAATCACAAAGGATTCGGCAAGATAGCCTCACCCCAAAAATCACTAAATCAAGAACTAAGGCAGGTTTTTAGAAAATTCAACAAGCGAGGTAAGCTCAGAAGTACCCCTTGGGCTTTGCATGAAGTCTCAAGACTTGAGTCCAGAGATGGAAAAGTCCATCAAGTTGTTGTAGCCGACAACCAAAATGACATGGCGCAAGGCGATGCCTGCTCTGGGCGTAGCCATCACCATGATAGCGAAATTCAAGCACTGGGTAATTATCAAGGATTCAAAGAGCCATCCGCACCTTATACTTTGCCAGCCAGAGAAGATTTTGAAGCAAGCCACTGGCAAGAGTGGGGTGAGAGTGGGATTGACAGTGAGATAGCGGCACTTAACTTCAAATCGCTGTCAGGGAATGCCGCTTTTGATTACTTGCTCTACTCCGATAAAATCAGCCGCCGTAACGATGGGCGGCTACGCGATGGGGATATGCGGCGATATGCTCACCTCTCTAATGGTGGTTGGTGGTGTAGCGGAATAAATATTATCACTGGTGAAGATTCCGATTGGGGATGCTTCAAGCCCAACACGCCAAGAATAGATGAGGGTAACAACAAGGCAATTAAGTATGAGCATCCCCCCAAAGTTGACACAGAAATTTTTGCCTTACGGATTCCCGCCCGGATCTGGGAATTAATTAGTCGCCGCTACGATGTGGCACTACCAGAAAATTACCAAAGTTTACCTTTTGGTGATTTTTGGCGATGGGTGAGAGAGAATACCCAAATTCCCGTTATCATCTGCGAGGGTGCTAAAAAAGCAGCTGCAATCTTATCTTGTGGTTATGTCGCCATTGGTATACCCGGAGTATGGGGAGGCCGTCGCCAACCAAAGGATGAATATGGCGAAAATAACGGCGCACCGTACCTAATCCCACAGTTAGCCGCTTATGCTCAATCAGGGAGGCGAATTTATTTCTGTTTCGATGCCGATGTGAAGCGCACCACGGTTAGAAGCGTGAATGGTGCGATCGCTAAAACTGCCAAGCTTTTATCTTTGCGTGGTTGTGAAGTCCGAGTAATGGGGTGGCATCTGGCATTAGGTAAAGGGATTGATGATGTCCTAGCCGCTTACGGCCGCGACCAATTTGATACTATTTACTGCGATGCCCTGAAATTAGATGAGTGGAACACCAAGCAACTAAGGCGGCTCACATACACCCCAGATTTGAACTTAAATCAGCGTTACTTGGGTGAGTTGGCTATTCCTTTGGGTAAGCAGCTAATAGGCTTGAAATCGCCAAAGAACACAGGTAAAACTCACTTACTCCAGTGGCTAACTGACCCGATAATTCGCGCTGGTGAGAGGAGAGTGTTAGTAATTACCCATCGGGTGCAACTGGCAACCCAGCTTGTAAAAAAACTGGGATTACCTTTCATTACCGAAGTGAAGCAGACTGAGCAAGGCTCACATTTCGGAATGGGGTTAGTAATTGATAGCTTACATCCAAAAAGCCAAGCCAAATTTAACCCTGATGAGTGGAAAGGGTGCTGGTTGATTTTGGATGAAATCATGCAGCTAATCTGGCATTTGTTGAGCAGTTCGACTTGTCAGACCGATCGCGTAGCCATCATCAAAAATTTCAAACGCCTGCTACAAAATGTTGTTAATTATGGTGGGAAAATCTTCATTGCCGATGCTGACTTAAACGATATTGGTATTGACTTTATCAAAGGGCTGCTTGGGCAAGAGATTGACACTTTTCTCGTGGAAAACACATTTAAGTTTGTAGAGCCTTGGCAGGTAAATTTAGTACAGGGTAATAATCCAGCACAATTAGTAAAAATCCTTACCCAAAAACTAGAGAATGGGGATAAGTGCTTTGTTGCTTTGTCTGGACAACGGGCTAGTTCTAAATGGGGTTCTCGCAATTTGGAGGCGTACTATAAAAAACTGCTGCCACATCTGAGAATTTTACGAATTGATTCTAAAAGTACAACTACCCTTGGTCATCCGGCTTTTGGCTGTACAGATGATTTAAATGAGGTAATTAAAAACTATGACCTCGTTCTAACTACCTCGACCATTGAGACTGGGGTATCAATTGAAGAAAAGCATTTTGATTATGTTTTTGGGATTTTTCAAGGCGTACAAACTACCGATGGTGTCAGACAGCATTTATCACGTTACCGCCCTCCAGTCCCTCGTTACATCTGGCTTAATCCAGTAGGCATCAATAGGGTAGGCAATGGCTCCAATAGTGTCAAGGCATTACTAGCAGGTGAGTACATCAAGAATAAAGCCAATATTAAAAAGCTCGTTGATTTGGGATTTGAGGAATCGATAGAAGGCAATTTTGAGAGCATTTGTATTAATACTTGGGCGAAGTTAGGGGCAATCATCAATGATGGGATGAATAGCTATGAATCGCAAATTATTAGTGATTTGAAATCTGAGGGACATATCATCTGTGAAGTCAGCGCAGATGAATTACCCGAACCCGCAGAAGTAGAAACTACTAAGCAAGAAATTTACAACAACTGCAAATCAGAATATGCGGGACACTGTGAGAATGTAACTGCATCTGAAAGCATTACAGATGAACAGTTTTTGAAACTAGATAAACAAAATTGCAAAACTGAGTCCGAACAGTTAAAACACAGAAAAGGTGAGATTGAAAGGCGTTATAACGTGACCATTACTCCCGAATTAGTAGAGAAAGATGATCAAAACTGGTATTCTATAATTCGACTAGATTACTACCTTGGCGTGGGTAGGGAATTTTTACCGGATAGAGAAATAAACGTCATGTCTACCGCTTTAAAAAATGGCGATGGAGATTATTTCATTCCCGATACTAATAAAAGCTTTATTGGGAAAAAAATTGATGCTTTAGACTGGATTGGGTACAAAGAGCTTCGAGAAACGGACGGATTGAGCAACAATCACCCATTAGCACAAGCAGTATTTGAGAAAGCAAAAACTCATCAGTCCGATTTGAGCTTAATTCTTGGCGCTAAGAGTAATATGTTTGCTCTTCTAAATACTCCCATGCAAGTCTGTCAAAAACTAGCGTCTCTTACTGGGTATAAATTCCCCCGATTGCGGCGAGAGGGAACACGAGGCAACCAAGTCTGGATTTACGGTGTCGCCGCGCCAGACTTCCAAAAAGATGATGAGGGGAATCTGGTTTTTGTCGATGGCCGCGCTGTTCCCGTTAGCGATCGCCGAGAGGAAGTTTTTACGGCATGGGTAGAGCGCGATATCCTAGCCAGAGAAAAAGCCGCCAAAGCCAAACTGGAGGCACAAGTACAAGCAACAATTCCCAATTGCCAATTGTCAGCACTTGCAGAAACCGAAATTAATACGCTGACTACATTACAAGAACAGTACGCAGAGCAAAAAACACAGACCCTAACAGAAGAAGTTGAGTCAATAGTCATCACTCATGACTCAGAAAGTCAGGTAATCATAGCTGAGTTACCAGTTGAAAATCATCAGCAGTCCACAGAAGCGGTAATTGAGAAACTACTAAAAATTTCTAATTGGGGAGAAGTAGCGGCGAACCAAGCCGAGATTGATCAAGTTTGGCCGCTACTTTCAGAAAACCAGCGTTCGCATCTCTGGCAACTTCATCAAAAATATCAGCAGCAATTGTCTTTAGAGGAATTGGCACAGAGGGCGATCGCTACACAAGCTGAAATTAAGGAAACGGGTTTTGGTTCCCACTTCCGAAGCTATGTTTTGAAAGCTGTTAGAGGGGGAATAGCGATCGCTCGGAAATGCTGGGGCGACAAGCAAGAATGCTCAATTCCTTTAAATCAACTATTGCTAGCCACTGGTTAGAGTTTGTGTACCTAGTCAATTTTCAGAACACCAAACAATCATGACAAAAACAAAAATATCATATTTAGCAACCCCTGAAGAGGTAGCGGATTATTGGCAAGTCCTTTTGCAGACTTTCTGATGGATTAGACCAGATAAAAAACAGTTGAAATCCCCAACAGAATGGATGGTAGAAGATAAAGACCCCGAATTTGGAGGCTCACGCCCCAAAATTAACATTCATTGATGATGTCCTCACTAGCACCCTATTGGCGTAATACACTCAAAGTAAGAAGTCGGGTAGTTGACCGTGGAATTATCAACGCTACAAGGACAACCAGCAAGTATTCTCGGTTTGGCAGGGCAACAGTCGATAGATGCTGCAACTGTTTTGTTGGCATTTGAAGCTGGAATCAATTACTTTTTCTTTTACAATTTGGAATCTGAAAACTTTTTGGGTGGCTTAAAATCTCTCTTGCTAACAAACCGTGAGCAGGTCTTGGTGGCAACGGGGAGTGAAAACCGAGATATACAATCTTTACGCCTTTACCTCGACTCTGTGCGCTATCGCCTAGATGTCGAGCAGGTGGATGTATTTTTTATTGAATATGTCTCCCCTGGTGACGACATGGCTCAGGTTCAGGCGTTGCTTGATGAACTTTATTCGTGGAAAGATAAAGGACTTGTGCGCTACGTGGGAGTTACCATACACAATCGAGCTATTGCTTTAGAAATGATAGAACGTCATCAGTGTGATGTGTTGATGCACCGCTACAATATGGCACATCGTCAGGCTGAACAAAACGTTTTACCTGCTGCTCAAAAAGCTAGTATTCCCGTGGTGGCATTCACTTGCACGCGCTGGGGAACGTTACTCAAAGGGCATCACAACTGGCACGGAAAGTTACCTACGGCAGCAGACTGTTATCGCTATACACTAAATCATCCAGGGGTGCGTCTGGCGCTCACCGCCCCCAAAACTAGGCAGCAATTAGAAGAAAATCTCGCTGTTCTGCAAGCGCCCCAAATTGAAGCCGAAGAAGTAGCTAAATGGCACTCATACGGGAACTTGATTTATGGTAATGGGCAAGACGCATTTGATACTCAATGGGTTTGAGAGGTGGAATGGTTGAGGGGAGCGATCGCATAACACGAAACCATATTGGGATTTGACTGGGATGCAGACCTTTTTCTTAGAGGAAATTTGGCTCAGTAGCTGTTGCTCAGGCATACCTCGCAGCGTCGCACTTTGACATGATCCATCTGTAAGATAGCCATGTAATAGATGCTTGAATATAGAAGTCAAACAAAAAACCAATTATACCCATGTCGGAAATTGAAAACTTGGGAGTGAGTGTAGAAGAGTATTTAGAGGGATTGGCAGCAGGGATTGACATTTTAGAGTTGAAGCGGTTAGAAGCAAGGGGAATTCCCACCAATTTAGCTTTAGAAGTGATGGCGATTATACCAAAGGTAATCAATGGCACAGCCACACCTGAAGAGGTTGTCCGAGGACTAATGATTATGTCGCCATCCTTAAGAGAGCAAATTGAATAGTTTCGAGAATTACCACATTGGTTTACTTTGGGTTGTCGCCTTGCATCAGTGCATCTAACTGAGCTAACAACTTCTCTACTTTGGATTTTTTCTTCGGATCATCCCACACTTTCGCTTTTTTGAAACGTTGAAAAGTATCATCAACGCGGTCTTTTATGGATGCTGATTCTGTTTGCTTTGATGACTCTGATTTAGACTGCTGCTCAATTTCTTGAATCTTACGCTTGATTTCGCTCAGTGAGAGATTGTAAGCGATCGCATCTTCTAAGAATTGTTTTCTTGTTTTTTCATCACCAACTCGTGCGATCGCTTTGGCTTTACTTGTCTCCAGTTTCCCCTGACGTAATACCTCTAAAATGTCAGTGGGCAAATTGAGCAATGGCAAACGATTGCTGATAAAAGAGTCTAGTTTAATATTGCCGAGCGAGGTCAAAACCTCCTCCACTACACTAATGACATCATTGCCAATAACGTTATTGGCAGCAGTTCTACCACGCTGTTGGTTTTGAATGTGATGTAGCAGTGGTGGTACTTCTTGGGGTGAAATTTTTAATTTGACAGCCAAAAGTCGCACAATCCCATCAGTTTCTTCAAGGTCAGTGAGTCCCGAACGAGCGAAGTTTTCTATGAGGGCAATTTCTAGAGCATCTTCATCATTGAGTTGACGAATGACTACAGGGACTTCTACCAATTCCAGAATGTGTCCTGCTCTGTAGCGTTTTGCCCCTGCTACTACCTCATGTTTGTCACTGCCAGGGATAGGACGGACTAAAAGTGGTTCTAGAATGCCGTTTTTTCTGGCAGTAGCAACAATTTTGTCTACCTCTTCTGGGTCGATGTAGTACCGCAGTTCTGCTTTAGGCAGCACAATCAAACTTAGGGGCATAGTCGCCTTAGTTTGGTTAGTATCATCCCTAAAGATAAACTCTTCTACCATTCTTCTATCTCTTGCCATTGGTTACTCCCAAGGCTTCGGTAAAAAGTGCCTCAAAATCTTTGGCGGCGCGTTTAGCTGTTGCTCCTGGTAGTTCCCAAACCGTCGTGCCTTGCCCTGGTGCATCAGCAATTACCTGTAAGTCATACACCATTGTTTTTAGTAAAGGAAACCCTGTGTTTTTTTCTGATAATGCTCTTTGGGCATCTTTGAGTAATACAGTTCCTTTTTTTGCGTGATTTAAAAATAAACCAACATGGGGCATACCACCTCGCAGTTCTCTTGCCTGCCGCAAAATTCTTACCATTTTTGATGTACTGTGCATATCTAGACCTGCTGGTTTACAGGGTACTAGGGCTAGGTCACATCTAGATAAAATTGCCTTGGTTGTTTCACTTAGGCTACCTGGCCCGTCTACAACTACAGCATCATATTGTTCTGCTAAAGTCGGCAGTTCATCAAATAAATCATCCGGGTCTATCATTGTTTTACACGGCAGTTGCAGGTCTTTCATCCAGTTAGTACTACTCTGCTGTGCATCTGCATCCACAATCATCACTGTTCCGCGTTGGCTTAACCAATACGCCAGATGACCAGATACAGTAGTTTTACCAGCGCCCCCCTTCTGGTTTGTTAACCCAATAATCATAATTTTTTTTAAAGTCTTGCTCAATTTACTATTGCGCTTGTATCTGTCGCAATTAATTTTCACTATTTAGCAGTAATAGTATCAGTTTTTTTTGAGATGACTTGAAGTACTGCGATGGCTTTGCCCGCCGCAGCCATCGCATCTCATTAGATAGGCCCTTTGCCAATAACGTTATTGGTGGAAATGCTTTTGTGAAAATCAGTGAAGTTAATTGTGCGAACTTCTCATGCAATGGCATTATTGGCTCATCTGGTAATTTCATGCTTTATGCCGTTAAATTGATGAAATATTGAGCGATGGGATGAATAACCGAATTCATCATCGCGTTCATAATATTGTTGAATCCAATTCTGTAAAAAATCAAAAGTTTGTGCCTGTTCTTCAGGCGATTGGAATTTATGCACTTCCCAAGGGCGATTGCGGTTATTTTCAAGACACTTATCAATGCCAGGATTGAGGAAATAAATTTCAGTTGAGAATTCAAGAGCAATTTTGAGTAGCGTAGTATAGCAACCTTCAATTACCCAAGCAGTATTATTTTCTATGAAGTCTTGTAGATCCCTAACTGAATGTTCGTGATTACGCCGTATGGCAATTTGGTTTGCTTCCCATGCAATAGTATCGAGATCGAGAACTGGAATGCCGAAGTCTTTGCCAAGTTTATTGGCAAGAGTACTTTTGCCAGAACCAGAATTGCCAAATATTAAAAATCGATGCATAACAATGATTTAATTAATAGCGATCGCAAGAGTGGTTTCTGTGGAGCATCACACTCTTACTTATCATCTCGTAAATACAATCTGCTGCTGTCAATCGGACTACATCTTTATGCATATTATGATTTTTTTGTAAAGACATTGATTACTAAAATTTAAAATAATAGCTTTAATAGAAATATAAGATAATTTCTCACTTAATTAAATGGTGAGAAAAAGGAGTTGCTATGTTGACTCACACGATACCTATGCAATGGCTAATAGAGCTAGTGCAAGAATATCGAAACATTACTAAACGCAATCTGTTTTACAAAACAGTAAATTTGGCTTCTTCACCTTCAGACTTTCAATGGATCAGACAACTGTATTATTTATCCTGCGACTTTACAGCAGCAGTGGCGTTACGTTATGGTAGCTGCCACGATGCACGTTTTCGTGATGCTTTTGGCGAACACGCTGCTGAAGAAGTGACGCACCCTGAAGAACTAGCTGATTGGATGCGTGAATCTGGCTTACTAGCTCCTGATGAACAACTAACTTCAATACCACCAACATTTGAAACTTTAGCGTTAGGGTCTTATTTTATCCGCTCTGTGATGCGTGAATCGATAGCACATCAGATTATTACGCTGAATTTGGTGGCAGAGGGGCTTGCTTACGACTTCTATGCCATTGTCAACCCTAAACTAGCCGAAGTAGGATTGACCCCTAAAGGTTATTGGTTGGTTCATCAAGAATCAGATATGGAACATCAAACTTTAGGGCTTGAGTTAATCCCAGAATGTGAGCGCAATTCATTGTGTGGCAGAGGATATACTCATACTATGTGGGAAGTGTTCAGCCTTTTTAACCAGTTATTATACTCTTGGAGTGGAATGCCAGTAGAACACAAACCCCAACTTCCTACACCTATAGAATTGGGTAGTTATAAGGGAAAATCCTAGTTGGTATTGAGCCGATAGAAAAGGGAATCCACCAGAGAGGTACTGCCCCTCCTATATCTGTGTTATCAGCACAGCGCCTCGCTTTTCGGCTTCTGGTGGAAAGCGGAAGATGGAGGAATTGAACCCCCAGGTGTTACCCTGCTCTAGTTTTCAAGACTAGTTGCCCTCCCTTGAGCAGCATCTTCCATATAAGGGGTGTCTGGCGGGACTTGAACCCGTTATGACTGGTTCCACAAACCAGCGCCGCGACCACTTTGGCTTCAGACACCATCAATGGAATCAATGGGACTTGAACCCATAACCTCCTGCTTGCAAGGCAGGCGCTCTAGCCAATTGAGCTATGACCCCATGTGGCAGGAGTGACAGGATTTGAACCTATATAAAACCGTTTAGAAGACGGTTGCCTTATCCATTAGGCGACACTCCCATAAATTGGTAGCCCCGGCAGGGATTGAACCCGCGACTTCCTCTTTGTAAGAGAGGCACTCTCCCAACTGAGTTACAGGGCTAAAAGAGCGATTGACGAGACTCGAACTCGTACCGTGAGTTTGGAAGACTCTGATGCTGCCATTACACCACAATCGCATTGAAGCTGGTGACAGGAGTTGAACCTGCAACCTACTGATTACAAATCAGTTGCTCTGCCAATTGAGCTACACCAGCATTTTGATAGTACCCCTGACAGGGCTTGAACCTGTAGAAAACCCGTTTTAAGCGGGTCATGTCTTCCAATTGCATCACAGGGGCAAGGTGGGTCGCCAGAGACTCGAACTCTGATCACTCCGCTTAAAAGACGGGAACTCTAGCCATTGAGCTAACGACCCACGAATCCGAGTGGTAGGATTTGAACCTACGACCGCCTGTTCCCAAAACAGGAGTGCTGCCAAGCTACACCACACCCGGATAATACTGCCCTGCCAGGATTTGAACCTGGAATCTCCTCGTTCAAAGCGAGGGATGTTGCCAGTTACACCACAGGGCAATAATTGGCTGCCGAGGTTGGAGTTGAACCAACATCTCTATGATTCAGAGACGAGCGCGACTTTCCCAGTCGTCCACTCGGCAATGAATGGCTGCCCCAGTAGGACTTGAACCTACAACCCCCGCGTTAACAGCGCGTTGCTCTGCCATTGAGCTATGGGGCAATGTGCCAGTCCCCCAGGTCAGTATCGAACTGACGACCTCCTGTTCTTCTCCTATCGGAGACGCTACGCGAACAAACAGGCGCTACTACCAACTGAGCTACCAGGGGGTAAGGCGAGAACGGAAGGACTTGAACCTTCACTTTTCAGTTTCGTAGACTGATGTGTTATCCAGTTACACCACGTTCTCATAAGGCGGAGAGAGAGGGAGTTGAACCCACAGTGAGATGATGAATCTCACAACTGTTTAGCAAACAGCTTGCCCTGCCAATAGCAATCTCTCCATAATGGGCCGGGCTGGAATTGAACCAGCAACGCAAACGCGGCGGTTTTACAGACCGTTACCTACACCAATAGGTGAGCCGACCCAAAAGGTAGTGCAGACGGGACTTGAACCCGCTAATTACACGCTTGAAAGACGTGCCGCTCGGCCACTTCGCTTCTGCACCATGTATGCCATGTAAGTTGAAAAAGCTGTTGATTCACACACAGGAATTGAACCTGCATAGACTGTTTAAGAGACAGTTGCCTTACCATTCGGCTAGTATGTAAGCTTTTTCGATTAGGACACGGCAACGCACAGACTAGGACTTGAACCCAGAACAACAGTTTTGGAGACTGTGGTGTTGCCATTACACCATCTGTGCATTTGGTAGCAGTGGCGAGAGTCGTTCGCGCCAGCGTTCCCGAAGGGTACTCGCATATACCAAGTTATGAGCTTGGGGCTTTGCCGTAAATCGCTACACTGCAACGTTTGGAGTCCAGGGCGAGAATTGAACTCGCACAGTCGGTTTTGCAGACCAACACCCTACCATTAGGCGACCTGGACATACTACGAGGACGACAGGAATCGAACCTGTGACCACTTGCCTCGGAAACAAGCGCTCTTTCCGACTGAGCTACATCCTCATTTGGAAGCCTTGACGGGAGTTGCACCCGCTTCTCCGTGCTTGAGAGGCACAGCGACTTGTCTATTTGTCCACAAGGCTACACGGGGATGATGGGATTTGAACCCACGGTCTTTCGCACGAATATAGCGACTGCTTTAAACCGGACTAAGCTACACCCCCACGTTGGATGGCAATTATTTAGTTTTCATGGTTCAGAAGTGTTTGCGCTATGCCTTTTTGAGAGGCTGTAGTGCTTCACTACATTTATACTACATAATGTATTACAAGATGTCAAGGGCATACTACAAACTTTTTGAAAGAACTGAGGGGGCAGTGTTACGTAATCGCGGTATTGCCCTCTCTGATTGAGTTTGAAGTAAATTACTCAGATTCACTCAGGCGTTGTGCGTTCCAAAATTGTTCAGCAAATGCAACTGCTGGGTGAATTGGGGCTTTGGGCTTGCTTTTGAGTACCATTCCAGCTTCATGCGGTAAGCGATCGCTCTTGATTGAATTACACTTCTCACACGCTGTTACAACGTTGTCCCAACTGTGCTGCCCACCTTTTGAGCGGGGAATTACATGGTCGAGCGTCAGACACTTGCTGCTGCCGCAGTATTGGCAAGTGTGGTTGTCTCGCTTGAGTACTTCACGCCGATTTACAGGTGGTACTTTCCAGTGGCGTTCGGGATTACCAACGGTCAAGCGAATATGTTCGGGAACTTGTAGTACGATGCTGGGTGAACGAACTTCCCACTGCTTTGTACTGCCAAAATCCAACGACTCAGCCTGACCAGTAACTAACAGCACGACTGCTCGTTTGATGTTGATACGTGCCAGTGGTAGGTAGTTCTTAGAGAACACCACCACCGAATTTTGTAATATATGTGGTTGCTGACTTTGCTGTTGAGCTTGCATACCTTGATTCACTCCTCAAAAAACAACCCCCGCCTCTGAGATTCAGGAGCGGGGGTCAGATAGTTGATACTTTTTGCCCTATGTTGGTGCTGTAAGACATTTGCACCTCCCGCTTTGGATAAGTTGATCTAGATTCAGCCATCCGGTAATCGCTTCAAAAATATTTTCACGCTGCAATTTTCCGCCGCCAAAACAATACATTCCCTCAAACGCAAATAGCACGATTACTCTGCCTAAACCCTTGTTGGGTCGGCAATGCATCACGCTGCTAATGGTTGAGGAGAATCTGCTTATCATTGAAGGCTTGTAGTATTTGTAATTGAGACTTATATCAATAATACAGTTGTAGTATGCGTTTGTCTACTGCACAATTCTGGGGACGGGCGAACGCTGCGTGAATGCCTTGGCGGTAAAGGCTAAATTTGCAGATGGGGCATCATTTTTTCTCAGCACAACCTTCTAAAACCTTATTCCCCAGGATAAAAATTGCCGAGTATGGATACTCTTTATCTGACATACCATCGCTACAGGCATCGACTTTTTTGATGATTAAGATATCGTTTTTAATTTTCCGAAATCGCTAACTTTACTGTGGTAGTAACACACAGACAAGCAAATATAACGCACTTTCTATAATTAACCTTTGGGAATATACCCAACTCAAGCCTAGTCGTTGTGACTAGGCTTTTGAGTTTGAGTCTGTTACCCGAAGAGTTAAAGCAGGTATCGCATTTACCACAACGATAACTGCCCCGGTGAAACATTAGACTTACCGCCTCTATGGTATAAAAGGTGACAAGCGCTGCACAGAGCTATAAGGTTGCCTCTGTGATTATTTGCTGGATTTCTGTCCCAATGGTGTACCTGTAGCGTGTACACTCTACGTTTTGAGCGTGTAAGTTTTGCTGTGTTTTCTCCTGGGGGGATGCACTGTAACCCGCACTTTTGACAACGCCACTGGGCTTGTTGCTTAACTGAAGTGGCAATTTCTGACCAATTGTCTGGGTACAGAGAATGGGTGAACATCATTCAGTATAATTAAACTGCGGCTTGACCAATTGTAATGCCAATAGCAGTACGAAAGCTTAATCAAATTCATTCATACATATAGGCGATGGCAACGCAAGCGCCGCAGGCATCGCTACTAGCCATAAATATCTTTTAATACAGCTTCTAGCCCCGCATTTAAATCTTGCAGTGCTGCATCCAAACTTTCATAACTTTCTTTTCCCTCCCAAAACATTCCACCACAATCGAGTGCGCGCACAAAAGAATTGAGAGGACTATCTACGTCATAACCAATTTCAATCCAGCCTTCATGCTCATCTACCCAACGAGCAATATTTGGGTAAGTTTTTTCAAATGAAACTTTCATATTTTCCTCCAGAACTAATCACCCCATCACTCATCATCATCGGGCAAATACAACCCACTACTATCAGTCGGTCTGGCATGAAGATACATTTCCGTAATCGCTACCGAACTATGCCCCAATGTTTTTTGTAACAAGTGTATCGGCGCTCCTCTGTCTAAGCTGTGACTAGCGTGGCTATGTCTGAGCCAGTGGGGTGATACATTCCCCTCAATAAGAGCGCGGTTTGCAGCATTTTTCACAATATGAAATACCATTGACCTACACAGATGACCACCCTTGGCGGAAACAAACACTGGGTCATCGTGTTTGGCGTAACCCTTTAAAGAGTTAATCTCCCGCCAAATACCAGCACCCACCAGCACGGTTCTCGTTTTATCACCCTTACCGAATACCGTGATTTGTCCACCATCACCACGGGCTTTGAGGTCACGCCACTTGAGGCTACATAATTCACTTACCCGTAAACCCGCAAAATAAAGTAAACGAACCAGAGTGCGATCGCGTCCATTTGTCGTGGAATTTATCAGTAATCGTACTTCCTCTTGAGTGAGAATTCGCTCTGCCAATCGGTTCTTTGCCTTGGGTGACTTAACTAAAACACCCAAGTTCGCCGATATCACCCCCAACTGTTTAGCAAAGGAAAATAGACTCTTTATTGCTCCCACTGCTACCCGCTTGGAATTATCAGAACTACTTAGTGTCATCACCCACAGTTGAATATCCATGAGGGTGCAATCAGAAGCGGGCTTGTTGACATGAGAAAAAAACCGCTCGGCATAGCGACGGTAGCCGTCAACGGTGTTCTTACTTTTACCATGCAGCCAGAGGTCGATAAGTTCGGTATTAGTGAGCGTGGGAGTATTCAACATTGGTTATTCTTATGTTGAATGCTCCTCCATTAAACCCTACTGTGGGGACAGTGGCAGTTATTTCACTGGATGGTAAAGTCCATCTTTTGCATTCCATTCCCAACCTATGCCTCTGGGGTCGCGGTTACGAGTCCAACTGATAAATTCTTTGGTAGTGAGTTTTTCTCGTTCCGGTGCGAGGCTTGACGGACTTAAACCTAGTCGCGGTGCTAGATTTTCATCCGGCAATGCTTGCAGTTCAACTAGGGTTTGTTGGTATGGGTTAGCTTGTCTTCTTTGTTTGGGTTGACTGTTGTATCTATTTGATGAAATAGCCCGTTCCAATTTTTCCAGATGCTTGGAGATAGCCTCTAGTTTGGTTTCCAGCTTCTTCTCTAGCTGCAAAACCGATTTACTGCTGGGGGCAACATCGATATCAATATTGCTATCAAATTTAGATATCAATTCCTCTAAGCCTTGCTGCAAGGCAATTGTATGCCCTTGGCGATGCAGCCGCGATAGTTCTCTGACTACTGGAATTAGGGCAGTAGGAACGCGAATCATTTCGCTTGGTGGGGTCTTGTCGTCAGCCATTTGATATCAATTTTGATAGCAATGAACTGATTGTAGAGCCAAAGCGATAAGGAGCGATCGCTCATAAGCATTTTCTTAGAGGAAACGCGATGCCGAAGGCGGCAAGCTACGCTCTTGTAGTCAAAATCTGGAAATCGCCTCAAAAATGATGATGATTAAATTAATCTCCGATAGTATCTAAAATTTATGCGTTTAATCAAACGTTTTCAGGCTTTGGCTGTTGCCACTGGGCTAATTGCTCTATTGGGGTGTTCGCCAGCGCAAACCCAAGTGCCAACACCAACCATAGAAAAACCATTGCAGGCAACACCGATTGTACCTACTAAACCCTCAACTAGCGCTAACCTGCTTTTGGGAAATCCCAGCAATGCGATGGCGTACCCGCCCGCCGCAGGCATCGCCCTGGTGGATACTCCTGATAATTATCTAATGGCAAAAAACCAGTATGCACTCTCTTACAACCGAAGCAAGGGAACTCCCAACTGGGCAAGCTGGCAGTTAAATAAGTCATGGCTAGGGAAAGCAGAGCGTCAAGATAACTTTCGCCCTGATAATACTTTGCCTGCGGGTTGGATGCGGATAACTCCTTCTATGTACTCTGCTTCAGGTTATGACCGAGGACATATTGTACCTTCGGCAGACCGCTCTCTAACGATAGAGGATAATTCCTCAACTTTCCTCATGACCAACATGATGCCGCAGACACCAGACAACAACCGGAACACTTGGGGGAATTTAGAAGACTATTGCCGAGAACTGGTAAGCCAGGGAAAAGAACTTTATATTGTAGCTGGGCCTTTTGGTAGTCTTGGCGAACCCCTAAAAGGTAAGGTGACGGTTCCTCAAACTACTTGGAAAGTGGTTGTTGTACTAGACAGCCCTGGCTCTGGACTTGATGGTATTACTGCAAGCACCCGTGTCATCGCGGTGAACATACCCAACGAGCAAGAAATCAACAACGATTGGAGAGCTTATAAAGTCAGTGTTGATGAATTAGAAAAACTCACAGGCTATGATTTTCTCTCTAATGTTTCGCCAAACATTCAAGAAGTTATTGAAAGTAAAATAGATAATTCGTAAACAGGTCAAGTTTCAACAACTTTTGTGGACAGTCCGATACTGTCTGCCGATGGAGTTTGACCAATAACATAAACATCAATCTCTTTACTGCTGAGGCGATACACCTGTAAATTACTCAGGTTTTCTTTGAGTGTCTGCACAAGAGATTGAAATCGTTTGACGGTTGCTTTCTCTTCTTCCTCATGCCAATCTTCTTCTGTCGTTGCCACTTGAAAAAAATCGTCAATCCCAACAATTTTAATGGGTGTATCTTGAGGATGATTTGTTTGTTGTATAACTTTTTGGGGTGTTACAGGTGCAGCATCTTCCCAAAGAAAAACTTCAAACGGATACTCAGACTCACTCATCATGAGTAAACCATTCGCTGCTGTACGAAGCTGGTCTAGGATTTCTGAATTAGTTTTGGTCATAAGCACTTAATAGAGCGTAGTTTACATACGTTGGCAGGCATCGCAATAAACTATATCATCCATCTATCTGCTTTTTTAGACAGTATTGGTGGATTTTTATTCATATTTGTTATTTATAACGGTACAAGACAAATAACTAAAAATGGTGCATTTTAAAAGTAGTGTAAATATCGTAAATTATGGACGCTGCTAAACGCCTTGCTACTCTAAATCGCATCCGCAAACTCAGCCGCTTGATGGACACATCTATACGTATCTCTTTAACGGGTTTTCATATTGGAATAGACCCAATTATCGGTTTGATTCCCGGTGCAGGTGATTTAATCAGTACAGCGTTTTCAGCTTACATTATATTTTTAGCAACCCGCTTTGGCATCCCACAGCGAGATTTAGCCAAAATGATTTTTAATGTAGGTTTAGAAACAGTTGTTGGTACTGTGCCTTTAGTGGGTGATTTATTTGATGCTTTCTATAAGTCCAACATTAGGAATTTAGCAATTTTAGAGCAACATTTGACAGTGGTTGAACCAAAACTTAAAGAAGTATCTGATGAACTTTACTCTGGTAAGTTCAGCCAAGTTTAAGTAAGAAAGTAGATAGAGTTTTCCAGAAATTGCTCTACACGCTATCATCCATCCACCCACATTCAGGGCAATCCCAATGCACCCGCGCCGTGTAGTCGCGGTCAAACTCATATCCGCATTGAGGGCATTTGCCAGTAAACATAGGATGGGTATCTAGCAGCTCTAGCTGTTGCTGTTGCGTCAATTGCTGTTGTGGTTGCAGTATTAATTCACCGTTATAGTAGGTTGCCCCTTCCGGTTGCCATAGCTCCTCTACTTCAGCGTTGGGGTCAAGTCGAAAGTCCAAGCAGCTATCCCCCTGTGGCCCTGCTGGGTGAACGGCACAGACGAGGTAAGGATCATGTGAGTAGAGGAGACAGCGATCGCACTGATGGATTTTCATAGTGCTAGTGTACTGCTTTGAAGCAAGCGATGCCTACGGCGGTAAACTACGCACCCAAAGGCAATTTGTTCCTCTAAGAATTCTAGAGGGGCAATCGCTCGACTGAGTGCAACTTTTCCTTTAAGAAGTATTGAAACTGCATTACTGACCGAGGAGTAATTTTGATTTACTTTTAACAGTTACCAACTCCAAATTGTTTAAGCTGTTGTCTCAATTCATACTTGTTACCATCTGGTAAGATAGCACCTGTCAAGTCGGCACCAGTTAAATCAGTACCATTTAAGTTCGCATCTGTTAAATCGGTGTTACGCAGATCAGCATTGCTAAGGTCGGCATTGCTTAAGTCAGTATTTTTAAGAATGGCATTTTTAAGAATAGCACTTTTGAAGCAAGCACTAGGCAAAAAGCGTCCGCTCAAGTCGGCATTTTGTAAGTCAGCGCAATATAGCAGAACTCCAGTATCAACACAACCTGATAATGTTGGCAATGCTTTCTTGATTCTTTTTATAATGCGTGGGTCGGTAAGACTTAAGTTAGCGTTACTTAATTTTGCGTAACCTAATTTAGCACCTTTGAGTTTAACATTATTTAAGTTGGCATTAGTCAATTCAGCCTGTTCTAAATTCAACTCATTTATCAATCCTACGTCACTTAGAAATCGAATGATGCGTCCTTTGCGTTCTCCGTCTTTATCTAGCCTGCGTAGTATTGATAAAGTACACGCGTGCGCTGCGTCTAGTAATGCATTTAGTTTAGGGTCTTTGAAATTCGTATCTTCTTGTTTTTTAGTAATTAACAGTTTTAGTTCTTTGTCTATAAGTAGTTCTGAAATATGTTTGAAGTAAGCCAGCATCGCTTCTTCACGAGAAGTAATATCAACTTGTTGTTTTTCACTACGCTGAAATTGGTACAACACAATTGGAATCGCAAGTGTACCAGCCAGCCCTAACCAGTCCCAAAGTGTTTTACCTGATTGAAAATGCTCAGTAGTTTTTGTAAGTTTAACAATTTTTCCATCTCTAGGATTAATTACCTCTTCTACAGTTACTGATTTATTAGAGTCGGCACCGAATCCAACCCAATTCACTCGGTACAATACAGGAAGAACTGCAATAGCTCCAGCAATAGCTAGCACTATTAGTAGCTTACGCTTTGTGTTCCAGCCATTTAGAGGTTCTTGCACGCTCATAGTCGGTAACTCTAATGAATACACATATATTTATATTCATTCGGGTAGTATCTAATTCCTGATAAATAACTAGAAGTTACGCACGCTCACAAAAATACTATCTTGTGTATTAACGGAATTTGGTCATTTCAAGCTTTTGACGACCAACTTCACATAGAGAGCGATCGCACTCTGGGATTTTTGGCATAGTACTAGTTTAATTGCTACAGCTTTAACTCAGGTTCAAACTGAAGTTAGCGCGTGGTCGCAGCGTGTTTTGGATATGTCGGGATTGTTATCAGAATCAACGGTGATCTTAGCCAGTAATACTTTTTGCTTGATTGCGCCAGCCTATTTACCAAAGGTTGTGCATGAGCAAATCAAGAAGTGGATGACATGATAAAGTACGCAAAATACTTTGATTATGAATGACTGAGGAAAGATAGTGAGTACAACAGCAATTATTGTTGAATTTTTAGTAATTGGTTCACTAGTACTTAGTACAGTTATATTTCTTATCCTTACAGTTCTGAAAATTAGTAATCTCAGCTTTTTATTAGAAATCAAAGAATTGTCGGCTACATTTGGTCTAATATTAACTCTGATTTCGTACTTCCTTGGTGCATTGTTAAATCACCTAAGTTTTCCCACATATTTATTCATAATAAAATTACTTAAATCAACAAACAAAAATAAATTTTTCATGATTTTGGTGGATTTGAGAATTGTTAATTATTTGTTGGACGATGGGCAGTTCTGGCTAGAAGATGGACAATTTCAATTGGACAAAATGCGTTTTTTCATTTTCGAGAATGGTTCAATTAACCTTATAGAAAGACTTAAGTATACGCAAAGTCTATTGAGGTTATTTAAGGGTGTAGCTATAATTACACCATTATTTGGCATTAGTTTTTCTATTTGGTTGTTTACTTGTCTTAATCAACGAGTAACTGCTTTAATCCCAACAGGTCTTTGTTTAACCTTGTCTTTGCTATCAACAATTGCAGCCTTTATTCAGGATCAAGATTATCGAAGAGAGATGACAGTAGCGAATGAAATTATTCATGAGAAATTATATTTGAGTAAAAAGTAAACTCCTAATGCACAAAGACAGGATTAGTTTCCTTGTAGTTAACAACTTGAAACTGCAAACCATGCTGGGGATGTTCGCGCCAAAAACCAGTTAATTGCAGTGTTTGTCCTGGCTGGATATCTGCAAAGCTACCAGTAATTGTAGTTAGTTCTTTTGCACCAGGACGTTGCAAACGTGCCACAGTATAACCCGACTCTTGAGAGTAATAGGTCAGGCGTTCCACTACTCCGGTAATTGATTCGTGCTTGGGGGTGGCGTTTACTTGCTGCTTGCTTGGTAGGGGTGTGGTGGACATCACTTTTAGGAAACGGCGCAGCCATTATACTCGATACTCACTGCTCCAGAAGTCATAAAGTTGGCTATTATAGTATTTATGTACTATAAATTATAGAGAATAGCGATGCCTACGGTTCAAGAAGCCTACGCACTCCCAATTTTTCCTCGCTTGTATTATTTAGAGTAAGGCGATCGCTCTAGTAAAATCAAAAACCACCCACATCATGTAAGTGGAGAACAAAAGAGATTGTATATCTTTTATCACTTGCCGAACAGTTTATTAAGCACATCAGCTAGACGGTAGCCTGCCAAACTCATCCGACGTTCTGCTATTGGTTTGGCGGTAGCAGCATAATTTGGCGGTAACGGCTTTCCATCATTTTTATCACTACTGCCAGAAAGCTTGCCATTAAGATATGCTTTTTGTTTAGCGATATTAAAACTCTCTAATTTTGCCCAATTATTAAATTGAGTTTCTCTTAATTCTGGCAATTTACTGCGTTGATAGGAGGCTCTTATCTTGGTTGCGGTGTTGCGAACAGTTTGAAAGTTTTCTGAGCCTAGTATGAGGTCATCCCAGAATTTATGCAAACTAATTGTTTGACTATTTGGGTTAACTCTAATATAAAAGCGTGTACCACCTCTATCACCTTCTGGTTCTTTATACTCGTTAGTAACTAATTTGGTAGTATGCAATGGCTGATGCACATCTCCTACTAGATGGAATAGCCAGCATATTGCAACTGCTTTTTCGCTGTTGGTGGCATTACTTTGAATGATATCAAGATTTTTTTGAAAAGCAAATATAATATTTTCTTCACCTGGAATTTCACGAGGAATAGAGTTTGAAGAACTACCAGGTTGATAAGGAAAATTGATATAGTGCCAAGTTGGGTGATTAAATGCTTGGTTATTTCGAGCTTCATCTGGCCATTTTGCTGCCCACATAAATAAGTACAAATTTTTATTTTCAGCAGAAATATTAGATTGTTTGAGGGAATTCCACTGCTGTTCAAATTTAGAGTATTCAGGGTGTTCCTTCAAAATGGCAACCATTTTCTCAATTACTTCTTGATGATTCTGCAAGAGTTCCCTGTAAGCGATCGCTCCTGAAACCATGTGTCCAGACTTATTCCAAGCAAAAGCTGGGTACTGCCAAACCAAGATTGTTGATAATACTGTCAATAAAGAAAACTTAGCGAAAGAATGTAACTTCAGCATAAAATTCTTTGTTAGAAAATACAGCTAAAGTATAGGTTGCATTCAGGTAAGTTAGGGTTAAATTTGCATGAAAAAAATAAATCACCCTACACAATACTCGTATATTTCAATAAACAGAGCTGTACATTAACGAGTTTAAGGGTGCGATGCCACCGGCTCATGGCGCTTGAGCCATCGCACTCTTTGATTTTTGGTGCATAGCAAGTGTACTGCTTTGAAGCAAGTGATCGCTTCCTCGCTTGTATTTTATAGTTATTTTCTACCTCGAAGAGCGCATTTCTTGCTGGCGCATGGGCATAGCGTCAATTTGCTCAAAAATTGCTGCTGCCTTGACTGGTGTAGTATCACTGCGCTTAACACCACCATCTTTGCCTACCAAAATAATGCGAAAATTTTCTTTATCAACCCCAAAGCGATTTCGCAACTTGACAGCAGAAGATTCATCTATTAACTGTCCGTTGGCATAGCTTTTATCTGTTGCCAAAACCTGAACGAGAACTAAATCCCGGTCTGTAAAACCATTTTGGTGCTGGTTAAATAACTGCATCTGTTGCTGATAGCTATGGTTATCAACCGACGGTGCAAACACTAGTAACACGCGGTTTTGCCATTTTTGGGAACTAAGGTTAAATGAAGACATTTTGATGGCATGGGTTGAACTTGGGACAGTACCAGCAATGCTGACTGGTGACACGGCTGTACAGGCGGTGAGGGTCAGGGCGATTAATAGTGACTTTTTCACTTCGGGGGTTGAGATGAGCGTTCCATCATCTCAAACTATCATTAATTTTCCTTCTCTGACTCTATCCGGTGATGGTGATTGAATAAGTGTGATGCCTACCCGCAAGAGCAATCGCTATGATAATAGCGCCCACCTAAATAAAGGCAGGCGCTATTCAAATAATTTAAATTCAGGGAGAAAATATAGTGAAATGAATTCCCTGATTTTTGTTATTAATTAATTCCAATTTAATTTCTTAGATTGCACTGCGACGATTTAGCAAGTTCCACAAAAATACAGCGACAATTGCGCCAAGAACCGCTACTGCAATACCGGGAATGCTGAGTGTGGGGGCGGCTAATGTCAAGGTTCCTGTACTGAAGAACACACCCAAACTACCACCAACAAAAGCACCAATAATTCCTAATATGATTGTTCCAAGAATTCCGCCGCCTTGATGACCGGGGTAGATAGCTTTTGCAATAGCACCAGCAATTAGACCTAAAACAATCCAAGCAAGAATATTCATTGTTTTAATTTGATAAACGTTTTTTATGCGACAAATACACAATAGCAATCCCAACATTGATATTGAATCTATCAACAGAATCAACTATTAATAGCCTTGAGGATGAATGCTGTTACTTCTGGTGATATACCCCCCTAATTGAGATTGATAATAAATAAAAAAAGCTCCTAGTAGGTCTAAAACTAGGAGCTAATAAATTCATTGCTTGATAATTGCAGTATATGCATTTTTAATGATTTTTCTCATCTACTGGAAGAATTATGATTACGGCGGTCGGTTACGTCATCGTACCGTGAATTTTTTATACCAAGATGGAGAGCAGTGATTAGCAGTATTAAAACCAGTCACATATTAATAGCAGCTATCACTAATTATTGAAGGTAAACATAATTCTGGAGCGATAAATATGCTTCGATTATTTAATTCATTTGCATCCAAGCTCGGCAGTATTAAAGAGCAAAAAACTGAGGGAATGGCGGCGGTTGTTGCCTATTTAATGTTTGCCTCTTACTGTTTAACACTAGTAGCTATACTTTGCGTGGTAGTTGTTTTGTAGTCTAAGTTTTAAATCAGCATAATCTAGGTGGGATGAAACTCTGATTATAAAACTAAGAACATAGTCTTGTGACTATGTTCTTAGTTTATCAGACAAATTTACTTGGTATGCCGAAAAGTAATTTGCTTCAAACCCCCACAATCAGTTACTAGATATTCTCTTAATCTAGCTTGGAAATTCTTCTGTTCATTTTCATGAATTAGGTTTAAATTATGACCAATAACATAGTCGGCTTCTGTCATCCAAAAATCAAGTATTTGGTCTATTTGAGCGATTTCTAGGATATCTGCTATCCGTTGTGCTTCTGATTCTGATAAACTACTTAGACTTGCTAAAGAACAATACTCTCGGATAATGTTCTTCTGCTCATGAGTTAATGGTAACTCTGGATTTTTAATTTCCTTTGAGAAAGAAAAATTGACCATTGGTACTAGCTCCTTATCACCAAATTCTGTTCGGACTTACATATCCATCTAGTTGTAGAATTCGTTAGAGATACGCAGTATCCTTTTAATTTCCAGTTTGTGAACATATTTGGCTTGGTTAACCTCCTATTATACAGTGAGAATGTTTTAGTTTTGTGACCTTACATAATGAATAGTGAAAATATTTTACTTTTGTGACCGCTAATGGCGAAAATTTAGAAAAATTTTATTAACAAGTCACAAAAAAATCATTTTTGTCACTAACAAGTAAAGTTAATCCATTTTTCAACCGAATAAGAAGCCGTAACACTTCCTACTTAGTTAACTGGAGGCAATCGGATGCTATCTTGTGGTCGTAAGGCATTTGACACAGAATTTCAGGTCTTGCTTGATTCTGGGAGTTCTTCTGCCCACTCGATGTTAGCTTTCATTAAGCGCAGCCTTGCCCAATTCAATCTCAGTAATTCTTATAGTCCTACCTGGGTACTAAATGAGGCATATATGCGTGGAATCAAACTTATGGCAAAAGGTGAACACATTGATAAACCGATTGCTTGGGTTCGAGCAACAGCTTATAACATCATTAGGGAACAGAGCCGAGAACGTAACAGATTTTCACAACTTGATGAAAGCATGATTGAATTTCATGTTAATTGCAGGCTTACCGTTTCTGAAGAAATTGAAGAGGAATTATTCAAAAAAGTAAACCTAGCCTTTGAAAAGTTAGAGCCAGAAGAAAAAGAAATTTTGAGATTGAAGATGATCAAAGATTTATCATGGAAGGAAATTAGATTGCATTTAATTTTACAAGGGAAGGAAGTTCAGAATGAAGCAACATTGCGTAAACGCAAAGAAAGAGCTTTAAAGCATCTTCGCAGCATATATCATTCTTTGGAACTTCAAAATGTTTAGCATTATTGAGTGCAATTATAAAAGTGTTTGAATACCATTAGTTTTACCTAGCAATGTCTGAAGAATAAATCTGAACGCTTACGAGATATCTGTATAATTTATATTGCTTGGTTATGCATCAAGAAAGTGTAGAGTGAAGCGACCCACCTATCACCAGGCGATGTTTGACGAAAAGCCGCTATGCGTCGGGAGCATATCTACCCTGTTTGGATCGCTGACTCTTTAACTTTTCCTCGCTTGTATATTTTTAGCTGAAATACTCGCTCAAAGTGAAGGCGATCGCACATCTACCTTGTTTGGTCACTGACTCTTTAAGTTTTCCTCTAAGAATGCTTTTAGCTAGGATATTCGCTCAAAGAGAGGGCGATCGCTCTGGCAATGAAAGTGAAATAATAAACTAGTATGCCTTGCTGGTACAGAAGATACAGCTATGACCTACACCATGTACGACGCTCAAGAAGTGGCAAAGCTGGCTGCTACTGATATGGAAGCTTGGCTGCTCTCCAAACTAGAAACTATTAGTGTTGTTAACGTTGAGAATGACCCAGATTACCAACGCAGAGATATTGACCTCATCTGGACAACGCACAGTGGCGAAATTTTGATTGAGGTGAAGGGCGATAGGTGGAACAAGACTCGTAACTTGTTCTTTGAGACTCACAGCAATTTAGAGAAGGGAACCCCCGGCTGCTTCATGTACACTGAGGCAGATTGGCTGTTTTATTACTTTGTCAATACTCGCCAACTGTATAAGCTACCGATGCCAAAAACGCGGGAGTGGTTTCACATCACCATGCGGCGGTTTCGGGAACGCTCGACTACAACGCCAGTGGGGAATAGCTATTACACGACTGTGGGGCGACTTGTGCCGATTACTACGGTGATGATGGAAGTGCCGGGGATTAAGATGGAGCAGCTGTAGGGGGGCGATGGGGCGATCGCCCTTGCATCTAATACCAATTCTTAGACGAAAAGTTACACGCTTGAGGAGCGATCGCTCTTAATTCTTAGAGGAAACCCCAGGCGTAGCCCGTCGCAGGTGATCGCACCCATTATTAAGGGAAGACTAACAGTAGGAGCGTAGCTTGCCGCCTTTGGCATCGCCCCCCCCCTTAAAAACCATATAAACATTTACCATTTATGGCTACTCTAATTCCCTCATTCAATAGTTGCTCAATGCGGATGACCCCTGGTGAAAGGAGGTTAGCGCAGCGCTTGGAGGAGAAATTAGAGGATGATTATTTACTTTGGTACGATGTGCCAGTGGGTAAAAAGCAATTGCACCCAGATTTTATCGTGCTGCATCCCAGCCGGGGTTTGTTCATCCTTGAGGTGAAAGACTGGAAGTTAGACACAATTAAAAATATCAACCCCTCCACAGTCACACTGCTTACCGAGGATGGAGTAAAGGAAGTTAAACAGCCACTACAACAAGCCAGAGATTATGCCTTAGCAGTCAACAAGATGCTAGAAAAAGATTCTCTTTTGGTGCAACAAGAAGGTAATTATCAAGGTAAGCTGATTATCCCCTACGGTTATGGGGTCGTGTTCACCAACATCACCCGCAAGAATTTTGAGCAGAGTGAACTACCAGCAGTGTTTGAGGAACATTTAGTTATCTGCAAAGATGAAATGCTCCCAAGCACAGATGCAGGGGAATTTCAGCAGCGAGTTTGGGATTTATCTCCATATCAATTTGGCAAGACACTCACCAGCAGTCAAATAGATAGAATCCGTTGGCATATCTTCCCAAAATTACGGATTACTGCCAAACAGTTATCTTTGCTTGATTTAGAAACCGACACTGAAGAATCGCCGCAGCTGCAAATCCCCGACATTCTGAGGATTATGGACTTGCAACAGGAACAGTTAGCCCGCAGTCTAGGAGACGGACATCGGGTAATTCATGGTGTAGCTGGTTCCGGCAAAACGATGATTTTAGCCTACCGTTGTCAGCACTTATCTCAAGTCAGTAATAAACCAATTTTGGTACTGTGCTTCAATGTTTCTCTTGCTGCCAAGCTCCGGCAAACTATCCAAGATAAAAACAGAGTCAGTCGCATCAAGGTGCGGCATTTTCATGGGTGGTGCATGGATTTACTCAAAAAATATGACATCCCCAGACCCGACTCTAGAGAGTATCAAGGTGATGCTTATGTAGAAGAACTGGTTCAAAGAGTAATTACCGCCGTCGATGCCAAGTTGATACCGGCTGGCACGTATGGCGCGGTGATGCTAGATGAGGGCCACGACTTTAAACCAGAGTGGTTAAAGTTGATTGCTCAGATGGTCAACCCCGAAACCAATTCTTTGCTTATCCTCTACGACGATGCCCAAAACCTCTACGGTGAAAAGCGCGACAAGAAATTTAGCTTTAAGAGCGTAGGCATCCAGGCACAGGGACGCACCACCATATTTAAACTCAACTACCGCAACACTGCTCAAGTGTTAGGGGTAGCCTATGAATTTGCGAAAGAAGTAATGCAACCCACCGAAACCCAGGATGATGACCAACAAATATTGGTAGAACCGACTAGTGCAGGACGGCAAGGCCCCAAACCAGACCTGATCCGTTTACCCAGTTTTAAACACGAGGTAGATTACCTAGCAGGGCGAGTGCAACAATTACACGAGCGAGATATCCCCTGGAACGATATCGCAATTATTTACCGCTCCAACTTTATGGGCGATCGCATCTACAACCACTTCCAACAAGCCCAAATCCCAATAGAGTGGGTAAACGGCAGCAGTGACAGCCGCAACTATCACCCGGACGAACAAAGCATCAAACTCATAACCATGTACTCATCTAAAGGGTTAGAATTTCCCGTGGCTTGCATCCCAGGCATTGGTTATATGCCTGACCAGTACGGACACGGCACACCAGAAGAAGAAGCACGGCTATTGTATGTGGCGATGACACGGGCGATTGAGCAGTTGATTATGACTTGCGATCGCTCCTCAGAATTTACCAACCGTTTAGAGACAGCACTAGGTAAAGTAATTTGATTGCGATCACTCTCTCAATCAAGCGAGGAAAAGGGAAAGCAATCGCGCTCAAGCCTAAAAATCAGCATTTTAACCAAGATAAGGATATTGTGGCGGTTTAATTTTCAATAATTCTGTCCAGTATTTTATAGCATTATCTTTGGTGGTTTTAAAATCACGCGATTTATGAACTCTGCCTATTTCCATTAGAAAATATGTAAGTTTAAGAGCAGTAAGTAAGTTAATCAATCCCACTGCTTTTAAATGTTGTAAAAATAAGTGGAGCAGAATTTGTAATTTTTGTTTATGACGAAAATACATCCACCATTTCATTTGATGTATGGCGATACTGGTTTGATAACCTAATGTAGTTTCTACTTGGGTTAATTTATCTTTAAGTTGATGATAAAACTGCATTTCTTTGTCAAAATCACCTGCTTTCTGGGCTAAAGCAGCATCATCAGATAATTGATAAGCCTGACTAATTAAGTTACCTGCGGTTTGGGCCTGCTGTTGAGTATAACCAAGTTTCATATATATAGTAGCTACTGCTGATGCCAATTCTGCAAACTCCTCAGCATCATGTAACCAATATATTTGTGCTTGTAATTCCCCTAGTGTGGCTGCTAAAGTCTCATTCATATTCAATCTAACTTTTCCTGATTGACCATAGCAGTATTTTAGGTGTTAAGCGATGGATGCCTACGGCGGCAAGCTACGCACCCCCAGCAATCCCAACCCAAATCCTCTCCGTGTAGAGATCCCCTACGGATTACAGTACATACATTGGGCTGGATTCGCAAATTCCATACCATTAGGAAATAGTTTCTCTTGATTAAAACCACATTTTTTACATTGATAAATTGCGGTCAGTGGTAAGGTGGTTGGGAACTGACAAAATTCACAGGGTAGTCCCTGAATTATTTCAGTTATTTCAAAACCAGGGATATTACATTTGGGGCAACGACTGCTAATTTTATTGAGTAAATTATGGGTAGCTTTTACAATATTTTTCATCCGAGTGGGATTATACATTGCCCGCATATCTGTCTCAATATTTACCTGACTATCTGGGGAATTATGCAATGCAAAATCAACTGATGTTATCAAATCTATTTCTTTTGTAATACCTTTAATTATCTCATGACATCTATTCTCTAAGTTTTCAAACCAGACAACTAATCCATGTTCTGGAAAACCAACTTTTTTAGCAAAAATAGATGCCTCATCTAAATTTGTTATAATTTGATGATTAAAGTTAGTATCTGTAGAAATTTCCTGACCAATAATTTCTAGATTATTGATTTTATCTAAAAAAATAACTATTTCTCTATTACAGTAAATGTAAGGAACTAAGGGATGGGGTGTAAAACTACCTTCGCTGGCGATCGCTAAATTTTCTTGTGTTAATTCTAAGGCTTTCTCTGCTTTTAATTTAGCTGCGGCAATTTGTGTTCCCGGACGTTTTACATCTCTAGTAAATGTGCCAAAAATATCAGTATTAAAATCCTGTGGTACTATAACTTTGATGCCTAACTCTTGTTCTAATAGTGGAGCAATTACCTTTTCTTTTTGGTGCATTGTCGCCAACACAGCCAGACGATCATTAAATAATTGCTGGTCATTCATTCTGCGCTAATCCCTATTAGTTAAGTTTGTAGCTTTTCGTAATTTTAAAACGGCTGATTCTTCTGATTTTATCACCGCAAATCAGCTTGAGCTTCTTGAGAGCAAGCGTACTGGCAGCGATGTCTACGACGGGCTGCGCCTACGTATATTTACTATGTATTTTCTAGTACATTACTAACCAGTTGTAGTGAAGCGATGACCGAGCGCTGTGAGTTGGTTGCTCTTATTCTTCTACAGCGTTGGGTCAACAACTGGCGATTTGTGGCTGTTCTGTTCTGTCGATATCTCATTTAAACCGCAATTCAGAGAGTTGTGATGCCAAATTGCCAAAACCGATGAATGTGGCATCGTAACTTCAACTTTTTCTTAGAGGAAACCCTAAGCATAGGCGCAGCCCCTTAAAGTAGACATCGCCACCTCACAACCCCAAATCCTGCTAAAATTCCTGTATTCAATACATCAACTACCATGTCTGGCAAAAGATTTGGGCAACGCCAACCTACAAAAACCGATAAAATTGTTGAATCTGCGGTGCGTTATTGCCAACAGCGACAGCCAGAAGCATTAGACCAAATTTTTGACAATCTGCCTGTTAAGCTCAACCAGCAAGTGTTAAATGGTACGGTTGCAGCTTTAAAAAAAGACATTGATAGCCTCAGTTGGCTGTGTGGTTATTTTGCATCCGAAATTAACAGCACTGAGGACAACCAGAAGCCTCGCCATTCTATTGCAGAACTTAGCAAATTGCTCATGACATCAGGGATGGAACCTTTCGGTGATTTTGCCCCTTACCCCGGTTGTCGCATTGTTATACTCAACAACGATAAATTTGAAGCACTGCCGCCTAGAGTGCAAGCAGCAGTCAAAGAAGCTTTTGATGTGGTAGAAACCAGTGGAGAAGAGGCACAAAGGATAAATGAGGCACTGTTACGAGAGTTGGAAGTTTAATAGAACTGCCGGATGAGCGATGCCTGCGGTGCTTGCTAGCCTACGCAGCTTGCAACAGAAGCGAGTTATAATTTCGCAGGTTCTAATAAAACTGTTAAAATGTTTTCCCACTCATCGAAGAACCCATCAGGCCATTGGTCAATTCTGCCGTCTTTATCAATGCGTGGTGACACAACTTTAATAAAAGCTTGACCTTGGTTTTCTTGACGTTGAAAGTAATGTAATTGCACATCTTCTGACTCAATTTTACCACCATGCACCGCAAGACGAATACCGTTTAGAATCTGGTCGCTATGAGTTTCTACCACAACTTGAATGCCACACTTAGCTGCCAGTGCCAACAATTTACCCAGCTTTGTTTGCGCTTGGGCGTGGAGTCCGGTTTCTGGGTGTTCAATCAGAATTAACGCACCTGGACTGGAGGCGAGGATTGCAACGATAATTGATATAACGTAAGTAATGCCGTATCCAACATGGTCACTAAATTTCAAGTTAACCAAATCCATATCTAGATGTGCGTCAACTTGGATGCGTAGACCAGGACTTATTTCTCCCATCCATGCCTCAACTTGGTCTAGCAAATTTATTGATTTTGCTTGCGGGTGAGCGAGTTCGGCGATAGGAATTGGTTGACTACCGTAAGTGTAGAGAAAATGTGCTGTATATTCGCCAAGCGCACCAATTTGTCTAAGTTCTCGCCTTTGGTAATTTAAGATTCCTGATGCAGTTGTTGCACGTTCTGATTGAAGGTGATGAAATTCTCCGCTAAAAATGCTTGACTGATAAACATCGGCATCAACAGAGTTGAATCCACTCTCTAAAAAATCTGCTTCTCTCTCTAATGAGTTGTACTTAAAGTGCCATATTCCTTTAGTTTCGTTTTTAAAAATTAGTTCAAATCCTACATAGTCTTCTTTTGCATTTTCATACAAAGCATCATTAGCTGTGCCAATATTTACCAAATTTCCATTGAGCAATAAACCAGTGTTTTGTAGTAAACTTTGCTGGTAAGATTGATGCAGCAGTGATAGTGCTTGCAATACAGAGGATTTAGCAGTGTTATTGTAACCAGAGAGTAAGGTAAGCGATTTGAATTCAATCAATTGATTCTCAAATGCTTTAAAATTTAGCAGCCGTAATGAGCTAATCATTAATAGTTAAAATATAGATGTTCTTCGATTTTATTAGAGTTTGTTTATCTAAAGCGATTTTGTAAGAATCTTGTTGAGCAAACCTGTATATGACAAAATCTTAAATATATTTTGTGATTTACATTTTTGATTAATCATCAAAAAAACTAGCAGTTTATCAAGATTTAATTGGAATTATAGATAGCATCTGAAAATTTTAAAGAACTTGTTAATGTTGCAATCCAAGTAGCGACCAGAAGAAATAAAAGAATGTCAGTCTTCAAGCTTGATAACACTTATTATATAGTTGATGCTAGGGAATGGGAGAATGGTCGCGCGTATGGTCAATATATCATGACGGTAGAACCTGAGCAAAATTAAGCGTCAGGTGTTTCATGTTGCTGAAGTTTTTCCCAATTAAATCTCAGCGTCAGTATTTCAAATAGTGTTGGTGACAACACATCTAACTCTATAGGTTCACCAGTATAAATGACATCTGGAAAGTCTTGAGGGTGAAAGATTCGGTGAGGAATACCATCTCCTTTAAGCCACATCTTAGCTCGATAATCGATGCGTTCTCCACTTGGTAAATCAATCCAAAAATGCGGCTCAATGTGTTGATGATGTTGAGTCAAAACCCCAAACATCGGTTGATGCTCAATGCTATGATTAGTTAGTATAGTGTGACAGATGCGGGTCATGCCATCACATTCAGTTTGAGAAGAATCATAGGGGTCAAGGAGTTGCTGAATTCTTTCCCTTGGTATCACTTCATACTCCTTAATCAATTTCTTCAGACACGGCTAAGTTTTGCTCTTGCATGATTGGTGTCATCAAATGGAATATCTTCGTTAGCCCCTGGTGCAATGATTCTTGAGAGAAGTTATAGCCACGTTCAACAGCCATAGTTATGATTGCAGCCTTATCTTTTGTACGCATTGCTTCCATCAGTCGGCCTAACAACAGTTGATCTTGGAGTGCTGCTGCAAAAAATTCCATAACTTGTAGTTCACTTTGAGCAGCATCTAGTGACTCATTCATTTTTGGACTCCTCTTGCCGAACCTCTACCAGAGTAACATTAAGCCGAATGGTATCCTTTGACGCTAAAGCCTAACTCTACTACTTCTGAAAACTGAACTTTGATATATTATTGCCATATTGTCAAAAACGAGCTAGATTGCGAGACTCAGCAAAGATGTTAATGAGGTCAACAACAGCAGTTGATAGTACACCAGGAAAAGAAGCGGTATCACCAAAGACAGTAGAAAACCTAACAGCCACATCTTCTTTAAGTGCTAGCGAGAGCGAACCAGATTTACTGTAGTTTCTGTAAGCTAACTCTAAAGAGGGTTGAGCTTGTTGTAATTTTGCCTGAGACGGTAAGCGATCGCGCTTGATGTGGGAATTAAAATTAGGGTCAGCAGGTACTAAGTTCCAAAGTTCGTTAATCGGATAGAGAGATACGGGTAAAAGGTGGTCTAAATCGTATCTGATACCATAAGAAATGTGCTTTTGTGTCCACGGGCAAACAAACTCTGTTCCTTCCATCAACAGTACATCAACATGGTTGCGTTCCCAATTCAAAGGTCTGCGGTTGTCCGGTCTATCTGTTAGCAGCTGATAAATAAAACCTCGATGCACTTTAGTGTGATTTTCTTGTTGCACTTTTTCAGTAAACAAGCACCATTCATGAATACAAAGCGCTTCAATCCACAATGACATCTCCCCAAAAATATGCCAGAGTTCCGCTTGAATTACTAAGCATTTTTCTTCTGGTTTAGTACCTGGAATTGCTATAACTGGAGTGCTAAGTTCTGCATACTTTAAGGGTTTATCAAACACACTCCAGTGACCAAACCCTGCATATCTAACAGGCATTTCAATTGCCTTGCTAATGGCAGTGAGAGCAGCTTGGTAGACTTGACGTAACGGTTTTGAATAGGCAAGATATTTTCGCGGGACTCTCAACTCGTTGATGAGGAAAAAGCCATCGCTAGGGCTTGAGGTTCCACCAACAATTGATTCCCATTCACAGCGTAGTATCTCTAACTGAGGACGAAACGACATATCATTTCGCAATTGACCGTTCAGTATTGCTCGTTGCCCTTGTAAGATAGGTTCGCGGGGTTTGACAAACGGCCAATAGTAAGCCACCCAAAACTGTGCTAGTAAACGCAAAGGAACTGCTACGTCTGCTCTTAGGTTCCGCAAATCGGGGAAACTGAGGACAACATCATTAATCGCACGCAGTAAGGCAATTTTGTAGCTTGTAGCTTTTGTATCGTGCTTGAGAATTGTACTGATGATTTTGCTTCCCGATGACATAGCAAGGGTTAAAAACGCTACTCTATAGTATTCCCGTTTTCATCCCGTTTGATTTCTACCACAGTGACATCAAAACTTTCCCATTCTTGAACGGTAAAGCCTACCTCGGTTTCTTCAGGAAACCTAGTTGCCATTTTCTGCCAAGCTTCTTCTTCGCTTTCAGCCCAGATATAATGACCTTGCCGTTCTCTAATGTCATCGCGCCCAGTGCAGTTGTGTAAGTATAATGCGTTACGTGTACAGCGATATTCTCTCATAACTGCGAATGGCTAAAGATTTAGCTTACTACGTTAAGAAATTTTCTCCCAGGTCTGTTGTTGGGAAGCTAGGCTTAAATGTTAGCCCTGATGCGCCCAATAAACCGATTTTGTTACTGTCCGTCATTGAGATGATATCTCAGGGCCAAATCCGAAAAAACCAAATTCCTCTATCTGCTGAACTCATCGCCACATTTCTCAAACTGTGGAGCCACTTAGAACCAGTACGCAAGCCTGATATAGGCTTACCTTTTTACCATCTCACCAGTGACAGTTTCTGGTATTTTGAGATGAAACTGGGTTTTGAATCATTGATTGCTGCCAAGGTGAAAATCAGAACTCCCAGTACCATTAGGCAAACTGTAGAGTACGCCTACCTTGATGATGAACTCTGGTCACTGCTGCAAAACGAGAGCGAACGCACTGTACTAACCCACACACTCATTAATTCGTGGTTTAACGAGCGTACACAGGATATCGAGTCATTATTACAAGTCAATGCCTTTGCTGAACTACAAGACCAGTTGCAACGCTCCGGCGGTAAAGTCTATCAGCCAGAGGAATTAGAAGATGAGCAAGCTGTAATTGTGCGAGATGGTGCATTCCGCAAAATTGTTGTCTCAACTTACAACCACACTTGCGCTTTCTGCGGGTTACAAATACTTGACTCACTTGGTCAAAACATTGTGGACGGGTCGCACATCAAACCATTCTCCCAGTTCTACGATGACCGCATTGATAACGGGCTGTCACTATGCAAAAATCATCACTGGGCATTTGACCGCTTTTGGTTTACTATCAACGACGATTACACTATCATCGTCTCTGACAACCTGCGAGAAGATTCACCCAACGCTAGACCAATGTGGGAATTTAGGGGCGATCGCATAAACCTACCCGCCCAGGAACAGTATTATCCTAGAGTTGATGCAATGAGATGGCATCGCCAGGAGTTCTTAAAGCGCAGCGCATGAGTAAAAAACCTAGAGGTTGGTTTAATGAAATTGTTATTCGTCCCGTTGTTCATGTAGACGGTTACGAAAGCTATGAAAAGATATGCGGTATTGTTGCAGAATTTTATTACTCTTCGGAGAAACAAAACCTACTGCGCCAACTAAGAACTAACCCCAAGGATTCAAGGTATATTACCCTCTACACGCTTTTTAAAGTAGGGCAAGCTAAATGCCCTGCTTATTGGGTAAATAATGATTTATTAAGTGCATTGATGCAATCAAATTTAGATGTTGAAGTTGACGATTTACAGTGGGCAATGAAAACAGGATTTTTTATGTTGCCCAAGGGTGTAGTTCTTTCCCCAGAAAAACGTAGTATTGATACAATTTTTTGGCATTGTGATACATCTGATGACTTACTTTATTGGGCTGCAATAGATAGGGATACCGTTTTCTGCCGCAGATTTAAAATTAGCGATAATTTCAAAAAATTTACATATACTGATACTCAAGATTTCAATCCCCAAGTAGTTACAGATTTTAATCAATATCTACAATCAATTTTCTTGCGATTAATTTTGATAATGGAGTGTCGCCCGGAACTTGTAGATTCAACAAGCGAACTAGTCAGGGTGAATAGAGGTTTTGGCAAAGCGCAAGCCCAAGATTTTTATCAACCACTTTGGCTAGGACTTGGATATAAACTCAAACGTGAAGGGACGCAAAGCAGTGAAGGCAGTAGCGGTACACATGGTACTAAGAGTGTCCATTGGCGCAGAGGCTTTTTA
The DNA here is from genome assembly GCF_043099725.1 of Nostoc sp. C110. Lineage (GTDB taxonomy): Bacteria > Cyanobacteriota > Cyanobacteriia > Cyanobacteriales > Nostocaceae > Nostoc > Nostoc muscorum_A. The sequence continues at coordinate 51,901 of NZ_CP171144.1, forward strand.
CGTAATCAACCTTACGGAGAAGGCAGACAGCAAAGAAAACTAGTTTGGATTGAACCAGTTTTAGTAATGGGTGGGAAAGAATCATCATGATGACAGACGATGAAATTAATGGCAAATATGAATCTGCTCAAGACAGACTAATTCAAGAAATTGACAGGATAAAGTTACCAGCCTTAGTTGAAAAAATTAGGTCTAATCCTAATTACATGAGGATTGATAATTATAGTCAATCTGCTGTGGATTGGGATGATGTTAAAAAATCCCAGTTAATTGAATCTTTTATTATTAATTTTCCTGTAATGCCAATTGTTATCTATGAAAAGTCATATCATACATACAAAGTTATTGATGGCAAACAAAGGTTAAAAGCAATTGTCGATTTTTTCAGTAATAAATTAGTTTTGAGCGGACTAGAAGTTAAGACCGAACTAAATAGATGCACTTATGCTACTCTTCCATATCATGCAAAGACAGTGCTGAATCGCCATTCTCTATCTTTGATATCGGTTATCCCTTCAGAGGATGCCAGCCTCGAAGAAATAGCAAAAATCATAGAGATTATTGCAGAACGCCTTAATTAAAGGGCTGCGATGGCGTACCAGATCATCAATAGGATAAAAGGAAGCCTTGGGCTAGCGAAAATGTGTTGGCAGCTATCAGTTAGCTAAATGCACAGATTGTAAATTCATAGTAAACTATGTACAATAGAAGAGTAAGCGATCGCACATTCTGGCTATCCCGATTAAAACCATCATGAAGCTGCAACGTATCGAGGCAGGTGAATATCTTACTCCTGATGGTAGATTTTACGTCCGCAATACCTATTACTCAAACGGTATGCCCGGACGGAGTAACACCAGTTCGGGGTGGTTAATTGAAGATAGAAGCGGGGCAACTCCGTTTCGCATTTGTCTTCATAAGACTAATATCAAACGTGTGGATACGCTGACCGAGGCAAAGGAAATTATTGCTTTGCTTATGGAGTGCGATCGCAAAGAGAAAACATTACGTGATGCCGGATGGCAGAAGGAAGAAAACTGTCAACCTCTGGGTTTGTGTTGGCTGTCTCCCCACACTGGTAGATTGTTAACTAGAAGTGAAGCACTGTTGGAACTGAGTTTGATGTCGTGACCAATAATCCTACTAATTGACACTAAAATTAAGGACTGCTATATGAAAAACTTTGTTGTAAAGGTATCAAGGAAAGAATATTTCGAGATAGAGGTGACTGCGAAAATAAGGATGAGGCAGCACAATCTGCATTGTCTGGAGAACCACCTGATTGGAAAGTTGAAAGTGTAGAAGAGGTAGTAGATGAAGAAGAAGTTAAAAAAATGAGCTAATCTGACATAATTACAACTCCTCAAATAAATATTTACGACTTTAATTGATGAACACCACAAAACTAACACCTAATCAAAAAATAGGCGTATTTTATCACGATGATAATAGAGGAGCTAAAGCCAAAATTGAAGAAATAGCTAAAGTTTCTCCCACTGGGTATGTCACGTTAAAAAACGGTAAACGCTACAACCCAAAAGGATACGAGGTAGGAATAGAAATAATTGACGCGACATTTCTTTGCTCGGTAGAAAAAGCACAGGCAATTATAGATAAATCATTAGCATTTAAGGAGAAGAAAGAAGAAGAATATAAAGCATATCTTGCTACTCCTGAAGGTCAAGGTCAACTTGCTGTTCAAGAGGCAGTAGAAGCTGTCATAAAAATACTCAATAAATATGGTTGGTATGCTGATGAGCATGGACACATGGATACTTTTGAATTAGAAATTAGAATATTAATTAAGCAATATGTAAGCGAAAACAACCCGATTAACTAAAATATTTATGAATAAAAGTCAATATTTTACAATCAATTTGGGTGATTGATAAAAAAATATGAACACATTAGAACTAAAACCAGGGGATAAAGTAGGAATTTTTTACTATGACAGTGTGCGTATAGGTACTAAAGCTGAAATAGAGGTAATTGAACGGATTTCTCCAACTGGACAAGTAACTCTTTCTAATGGAAAGCGATATACATCCGATGGCAAAGAAATTGGTGTTGTAGAACCTAGTTACCTTTGGACTCTAGATAAAATACAACCAATCTTAGAAAAAATTGAAACTCTTGAGCGACAGAAGGAAGCAGAACGATCGGCTTATTTAGCATCACCTGAAGGTAGGAGAAAACAAGCAGTAAATGATACTGTCAAAGCTGCTATCGCTGCACTTAATCAATACGGCTGGTATGCTGATGTTGATGGTCACATGGATGCTATGGAATCAGAAATAGAGCAAATTATCAAAAAATATGTCAGCGAACACGAACCTATTAGCTAAAGATTCAGGTATTTCATTAATTGAGGTTAACTTTTATGTTTGAACCAAACGCAGAAGGTCAAGTCAGACTGTACTTTACAGAAGAGAAAATTTGTATTGGTTCATATAAAGAAGTAGAAAAGTACGAGCGAGAAACCAAAAACAGCTATTGGGCATCTGAATTTTTTGAATTACCACCAGACTATAACCCAATTGGTAAAACAGCAGATGAGATTAAGTTAGCTGTGAGAGAAGTACTTTTATCAAAGTTACTGAAGAAAAGCTTAGGCCTGTGATTTAACCTTATATGTACTACGGATACCGTTGTTATACTAAAGAAGATAAGCCTTTAGGTTGGCTATACACATTTAGCTGTGATACTGAATATGCTTTTACCAATACAGATTTACATTGGTGCAAGCGTTGGAAAACTGAACGAGGGGCAAAAAGACATTTTGAACATTACAATAGTCGCTGGCAATTCAAAAGTCAAGGAGGCTATCTCAAAATTGAAGTTATGCCAGAGTTTTCTGAACCAAAATCTTCTGCTAAGTCTAATCAGCAGCGATGGAATGAAGCCAACCGTGATGCACTTTACCAAGCTCAAGAAAATTACAACCAGAAGCGCCCTATAATGTCATTTCGTCCAAAAGCCGAACTGTTGGAATGGCTGAAAGAGGAACGTACAGCAGATGACAATGGTGAACCAGAAACTGATGCCTCACTCCTAAATCGCAAGTTAGAAAAACTCAGACAGTTAGAACAACAGGGATTTTAAGACAGTGAAAGCAGAAGAATTAAAAAATTTAATTATTAGTATTCTTCAAGAAAAGCCTAGATTTTTTGACCATGTTTGTACTAAAGATATCAAAGCTTTACTATTAGAACATTATAATATTTCTGTAACTGAGAAAATGATTATTAAAGTGATGATGCAAGTAGTAGAAGAGGGGGTAAGTAAATTTGGTGGGGATGGTTACGAGTGTGGGGATGGTAGTACACTAACATGGGCTGATGAACACGCAGTAGCTGGCTCAAAACTGACAGGAGTTCATAAGTATTGGTGGTTTAATATTTAGTTAAAATTAATTGAATTAATATTAAATAAGAAATTTAATAATGAAATGAATAATCTAGACCGTCTGCTAGCAATATTAAAAGAACAAGCAGATTTAATCGATCAACTTAACACACGTTCTAACTTTCAATACAAAAGTACACAAAGGCTAGTTTTGGATTATGGTAAACCTTTTGTAACTCAGGTTAAATCACCATTTAAAGGTGAACGTAAAGCTTGCTTTGAAAATTGCTTAAAAGGATTGTTGAGGTATCCAAACCTAAACTACTGTGAGGGATTTGCTATTAGTGATGATGTTGATATAGCTGTATCCCATGCTTGGCTGGTCAATAATGATGGATAATTAATTGATCCAACATGGATAGGTGAGCGGTTTAAAGGTAGTACTTATTTTGGAGTAGTCTTCACCGATGATTTTGTAAGGGAAATAGCCCAAAAGACTAAATGCTATGGAATCCTAGACAACGATTTCATGAATGAACACCAGCTATTACGAGAAGGTTTTCCGCCTCACGCACTACTCACTAAGTCGATAGACGCTCAATGATTAGTGCGTAGGCGCAGCCCGCCGTTAGGCATCGCCCCACCCAATTCTTAGAGGAAACTTAAAAGCGATCGCCCGACCCCCAAGCGTGATGGATGCTGACGAACCTCAAAGTCCGCAGCCCACGACAACCAGTCAACCGTCAGACCATCGTGAACGTCGGCAGCTGACCAGTGTTGTCAAAGAGGCCAACGCTATAGCTGCCTCCATACGGCACGATCATCGCGTTTGATCGCACGGCAGACCTCGCCCAGTCTGCGTTCCCAACTGCCGATGCTGCAAGCGCCGCCAGCCCAGTAGCCTGTATGCACTGCAAGAAGTAGGCGCTGGTCATGAGGAGCAGGTCATACGTGGGCTGGTCGTAGTTCACTATTGCGAGGAACACGTTCTGGGGCTGCCACGTTGCCTTGCCCCGTACAACCCCAGCCGACTGGATCGCCAGGAGTGAGTCGGCACCACCTGCACCGTTGACAATCTCAGCATAGCGACTGCGCGGCCGACTTGCGGCTTGCTCGGCGTGTCGCCGCCAATTGTCGAGCGGGCGGATCTCCTCGACAGCATAAGTACCGTCGAAGAGTAAGGTGTCGCGGTAGATGAAGTAGCCTACAGGAGCCATCGCGTTTGTCGGCTTTGAACCGGTGAGGATCTGGTCGAGGTAGCCTGCGTTGTACCCGTAGCTGTCGGTGAGTCCCTGGAGCGGCGCACCCCGAAGACTCCCCTCGGCGTAAGCGATCGCTCCGGCATCGTTGCCGTTGAATGCTGTGAGCGCGGCGTTAATGCGCGTCACAATCGCGTCAAAGCTATTCGCGGTCGGCGCAAATCCGGGCCGTGGGTTCGGTGAACCCGGCACCGGGAAGCGGATGAAAGCGTCGCGCAACCACACACCGCCAAAATACCCGGCAAGGTGCATTAGCCACAGCAACGTCGAAAGCGACGGGTCGCCGGGTTCGGACGGTCGGAGTGTTTGCTCGAACACGTACACCGGGACGTAGCGTGAGAGAAAGTCAATCGGATCGTGACCTCCAAGCGGGGTTGTGCGTGCGTAGGCTCTCACGAGTCGGTCGAGGAGGGCTTGATCCTCGGTCATGACAGTCCGAAGGTTGTCAAAGAACGGGTAGGGGGGCAGGTTGAGCCGCAGCCTCTTTTGGCTTTGTGCAACGGCGATGCTGCCGAGAAGTCCAGTTCTTGAGAGGGACGTGGCGGCAAGTCCGGTCGCTCCCGCTCTCACCGCGCCAATGAAGAACGCACGGCGCGAGATGTGGTTGTGCATGATGATTCCCTCTGCTACTGAATTAAAATACAGTAAATTTAATAAATCTCCAATTTCAAGAAATTTCTATATAAATTAATGGGCTTATTTATCAACAAGCAACTATCAAGTAAATATTAAGTAAATATCAGGTATAGAGGATAAATCCTAAGAGCGACGCAGCCCGTCGTAGACATCGCATACAAAAAAGCCCAGTCATCTCATAACTGGGCTTTCATTATCTCAATCAATCATTGGAGGTAGAGAAGTTTCAGACTATGCAGCAGGTTGTTCGAGATTAACCTTGACAACTTTGTTCTTTTCTTGCTCAGTTTTTGGCAGTGTCAAATTCAAGATACCGTCTTTATAATCTGCGGTGACATTGGTATTTTGAACTCTAGCAGATAGAGGAATTACACGTTGGAATTTACCATAGTAGAATTCACTTATTGTAGTGCCATTGTTTTCGGTTTGAGTTTGGGACTTGCGCTCACCACTGATGTGAACAGCATCTTGGGTGACTTGAATATCCAGGTCTTTAGCTTCCAGTCCTGGCAGTTCTAGTTTGAGATGAATCGCATCATCAGTTTCTTGCAACTCAGCCGCCGGAACTCTGATAAAATCTCTGTCAAGCCGTGCAGATGGTACTCTGGTATCTCCAAATAAGCCGTTGATGTGACGTTCTAAAGCGTTCAATTCTTGCCAGGGGTTGTAACAAACTAGTGCCATAGCTTTTACTCTCTTTAAATAGTTCTTGTTTAATCGTTTTTGCACTTGGTTTTGTGCTTATGTATTTATAATAAGTATGGTTAAAAACCGTGTAAATTCGGTTTTCATCACCAATTAATTGATGATTAGCGCACCCTTGTAGGCATGAAAAAAGAGTACGGGTTACTCTAATTTTGCGGTTCGGTAAACCAGAATAATAACTATTAATACCAATAATAATCAACTAATTATTCTTCTGTTGAAGGGGATAGTGCAGTCAGGCATTGCTTATATTTTCAAAACAACAATCACACTCGCTTTACTCGCTTCGCCATCGCACTATTCAATAAGCATTTCGATTTAGTCATCGGGAAACTGCCAAGATGAAATACTTTCTACATCTTTGCTACTGCATTTAATACAAGTAACATCAAATACTGAATCCATCCATTCATAACCGCAAGCACGACAATGACAGAAAATATTATTGCGGTTGGCATCTTTTATACCCTGATGCCATTGCTGTAGTTGGTCAGGATTTTGAAAAGGTAAATTATCAGACATTTTAATCACCACGAAACACCCTACTTAAACGGCTGCCCCCACCGCTCCCAATTTTCCTTGTTGAATGGGGACTTAAATTTTTGAATCATTGCCTGTTCTAAAGTTTGCCGTGTGCGTCGCTCTACCGGAGCATCCCACCAAAAACCAATATTAACCGCCGTCTCTATCTGATAGCGATAATGTAAGTCTCGGTAACTGCTGATGTAATCTTTACAGCCATGAGTCCCACGCCAGCGTTTGTTACTACGACAGGTTTCGCCAACATAAAGTAGCAATTCAGCAGCAGAATCAATCACAAAATACAAAGCTGCTTGTCCAAAATCATCTGGCATCCGGTAAAAAGCCATTGGTTGTAAATGCAGCGTAAACGGGTCTATCGTCTCTGGGTCACAATGCACTGGAGCTAGGTCAAATAATGTCGCCTGCTGCACTGGCTTGGTTTCCCTCACCCGTTGCTGATAGTCCAAAATTTGTGCTTTCCACTTCAGCAGGGCATCAGCACTCATAACCAGTGCCTCTGCTCTAGGTGCTGGTGTGGGTTTCACTTCTGGAAATAGGTTTAGTTGATTGGGTTCCAAGGGTATTACGGGAGCGTGCCGACTAGCTGATTATCCCCCAGAACTGAATTGAGTAAACCTGTTAACGGGTTTAGGCGATTCACATTTTTTGAAACCGGAAACGGAACAATAAACTTATTTTTTCGCCCAAACCTGCGTGACGCGAGGGATGCAAAATATTGTTGTTTCGTCAGCAGCCAATGCCCTTATTTGGGCAATTGTCTGGTCAATCTCTTCTTGTGTTGTCAGTCCAGCTTCAATGAAAGCATCAACTGCCTCAAATAATGATAAATCGACTAGGCGCTTGGTGTTAGAGCGTACTACAACGGGTTGTACCAAAGAAACGGATGGTGCAACCAACCCAACATCCTGAAAAACTCGGTATAGCGTGGTTCCAAGACGAAAATGCTGACCGCGAATGTTACTGATAGCTAAGAAAAGTTCAAAACAACGCTCATAAGCTGGGGACGGTGGATCACAAAAGGCACAGCTAAAGTCTGCTTCCTCGCACACCATTAATCCACCAGGCTTAAGAAGCGATCGCATTTGGTCGAGTGCATCAGCAGGACGAGTTAAGTGCATTAGCAAAAAGCGGCAGTAAACCAAGTCAAAAGATTTTTTAGGTAATCCTATATCGTAGGCATTGCCAAGGGTAAATTTTATATTGCTTAAACCCTGAGCCTGTGCATTCTGCTGCGCCTTTTCTAGCTGTGCGGCACTCATATCTACACCAAAAACAGAGCCGCCAGAACCAACCTGTTGGGCCAGCCAGTTAGAAACATTACCAGTTCCGCAACCAATGTCAGCTACTAACATTCCTGGCTCAAGTCCAACTTGCCGGAATAAGAATTCTGTATAGGGCTTGTGGATCATGTTGAGGATTGAAAGTCGATGTGCGCCTAACTCCCCTGTGGCAAGTGTATAGCGGTCATCTTGTGCCATTTTTATCCCCCAGACTACATACAACTTTCAGACTTCGGTAATTGTATAGCTCATCTGACCGTTTGGACACTGCAAAGCAATTACAGTCAGCACAGCAGAGAGTTGCCCAACTAGAGGCGGAAGTTAAAGAGTTACGGCAAATTAATAACCAGTTAGAGCAAGTCAATAACCAATTAGAGATAGCCAACAAACAATTACAACAGGAGAAAACTGCAATGTCAGCCACACAGCAACCCCAAACAGTTACTCTCAATGTCACTGAGTTAGATTCTTGGCTAGAGAAAAAAGTTATTGAGGTAGTGAACAAGGTAACTCAAGGTGTGGCTATAGCACCTGCTACTACTGCCACACCTGCCAAGGTTGCACCCATCAAAGAAGAGATTGACTGGCAAGCCAAGACTGATGATGAGGTATGGGGGAGCAAAGCGCCGGGGGCAGGTATAGAAAAAATTCGTCGGTCTTATCAAGCTATCTGTTTGTATAACGATACTGTGGCAACTCTTGACTCAGATCGCTTGGCAGTGACTAACCAAGCACTCAGAGATTTATCGGGCTGTAACGGCTTGCTGGTACGCGATTGGATTGAGGCTCACAAGGATGAGGTGATTAGCCATAATGCTAAGTTCGGCATGGAGAACAAGAGAGACCCCAGTAATCCAGCCAGCTATGCCAACAAGGGAAAGGACACAGATAAAATTCTCTTGCTGATCAATGAAGAATTTCTAAGTGGGGAAGGCTTTAAGTCAGGGAGAAATTAAAACAATTCGCAATTCGCAATTCGCAATTACGTTTTGGGACGGGGATTTAAACCCCCACCCAAAACGGGCTGCCTTTCTTAGGCTCTTTACTTAAACCCCCAAAGTTCGTTAAAGCTATTTTTTCCCTTACAAACTAATTACATAATCACCACTAAGTTTATGTAATTAGTGGATTTTAAATGAGTAAATTGTATACCAAACTACATTTTCTCTAGACTATGCCACAACTTAGCTTGGACTATCCCTAGACTATGCCAGAACTTAGCGCTCTTAATCAGTTTTTTCAAGAAAGCAAGTTCAATAGACTATGCTTGGACTATCCCTAGACTATGCCAAAACTTAGCGCTCTTAATTGCTATTTTTTGCCCTCAACAATTCTTCGCTTAGAGAATAACATAACCGTACTCACTATGGTTTCATGCCCTGCGGGTGGCTGCGCCATCTTTCGCTGCGCTCATGACATGAAACCGCCGTTCGCTTGGAGGGTTTTTCGTACTACAATGCACTGCATTTGTAGCATAAATCTTTGATGTCGCCACTAACTATTCTCAGGATTGAGAAACTAAAAACATTCGGCAACGTTGCCGCAAGTGATGACCATGTTACCAGGAATAGAGAAACACCCAACGCAGATCCAACTAATATTATGTCCCCTTGATTGGGGGAGAAGACGAACACGACTGTTAGCAGCGATGGCTTCGGGAATTAAGCATAGGGCGAAGAAGGTGGTTCGGCTAGCAAGAACCGCAGGCATCGCGGCCATTCATTGTCTAAGGCATTCTTCTAACTACTGCTGGGAGCAAAATCAAGAGCGGTGGCTTTAAGGTCTGAAGGGGTTCGGTTATGCGATCGCGCTGTGGTCATGCCAAACTTGCGGCTTCTTTTGTAGCCGGGGACTTAGACCCGCCGAAGTTTGTTAAAGAAACAAAATCCACAAAAAAAAATTTACCCCTGTTTTTGACCCTTTTTTTGTCTATCTAATTGATAATTACTCTCAATATAAACCGCCCAAACCGTGATTATTGACACATTTATCAAGAAATATTACAGTTTTGGCACCAGTTAATTGATTTGACTAAATTCGTGGATTTGAGAGAATATCTTTACAAAATCTCCAAATTCCCAATCCTCACCAACTACATTCAACATCTCCCAATATCTATCCAACATCTCCCAAATCTCCAATTTTTTCTTACCTTTTTACCCCTTAAAAATCATCCAGTAACGGAATTCTCATTAGCTCAAAAATTCCCAATAAAGAAGAACAATTCCCAATACTTACCAATACTTGTTAGAAGTCTCCCATTTTGTTCCAATAATTTACCAATTATTGAGAAATTCGCTTAAAAGCTTTTAAGCGCTGTAATCCATCTTTTTTTGACGCACAGTACGCCTTATTTGGCGGAAAGTTTGTTGAGGTAAAAATCAAGAATCAGCCAAAAATGAGTCCGATAAAACTACAAAAGTGACTGAGGTTTTACAACGCTTGTGTCCAATTAAAGCAGAGGCAGGGGAGGAAAGAGTTGATAGACAATTAGTTCTTTTCCCCCTGCTTCTCTTCTACCTCTGCTGCCCTCAACGCAAAAGTTCCTTAACCGAAGGTATTGGGAGTGTCGAGAGGCGTAAGCGGACTGTGACTACCAATCTCAATTGGGAGGCAAGGTAACACAGAGAGAGCGATCGCGTCACCCGCTCACAAAAGCTAACTGATCACGCCACTGTTAGGAGAGATCACCTCCAGTGGGCGGTTACGCCATCGCGTTTACAAACAGAGTTAGAATCTCCCGTAAGTCATGGACAAAAAACATTTGTCTGTTATTCTCATTTAAGTGGAAAAAATGTATATTTTTAAACATTCCATTGGGAACGGCAGTAATGACGGCAGTATGACGGCAATAGTGCCGTCAAAAACGAAATTTTTCTGGGATTTTGTAAATCTTCTAATGGTAAAATTGACGGCAGTATGACGGCCCTGTTGACGGCCTACACGGCAAGGGTAAAAGCTCAAATCAGCCGCCTGAAAATAAACATACCTACTACGGTTATTTTCGCTATTGTTGATTTGAGAAAATTGGCTGTTTTTGACTTAAGTAAAAATACTCAGTGAGTCCGAAAAAGAATTTGAGCAAGGACGTGAAGTATTTTTGAAAAAGCAAGATAAATCAATTCCAAATTCACGCATTCCAAATTGGAGAAGTGCGATCGTCCGTAGTCACGTCAAGAATTGAGATTGGGGATTTGGGTTTTGGTAGTCATGGTCTGGTAGTTATGATGAATTTGGTAGTCATGATGATTAATATCTATTTATATAGAGGGCGTGACTACGGTATCAGAACTTGATACAAAATGCCGTTCTTCTCAGTGGTGACTACCAAATATTGTATAAAAGCTAGCAGCAGTAAGTTGCTAGAGAATTAATTGGGATAAAGCGATCGCTTCGGGAATTAAGCATAGGCCGAAGAAGGTGCTTCGGCTAGCAAGAACCACCAGGCATCGCGGCCATTGTCTAACTACTGCCGGGAGCAAAATCAAGAGCGGTGGCTTTAACGTCTGAAGGGGTGAGGCAAGCGATCGCGCCGTGGTCAATTAGAGGCAGAGAAATTAGGCAGTCAGGATGATCGCCTTTGCAAGCTACGCCCGTAGTCACGCTAAGAATTGAGATTGGGGATTTGGGTTTTGGTAGTTACGGTCTGGTAGTTATGATGAATTTGGTAGTCATGATGATTAATATCTATTTATATAGAGGGCGTGACTACGGTATCAGAACTTGATACAAAATGCCGTTCTTCTCAGTGGTGACTACCAATTTTGTATAAAAGCCAGCATTGGCAAAGCAGTACAAAATTGAGATGGTGGCGCGGTTATGCCAGTGGGGAGACGCGGCAACGCCGCCGTCGGGTAGGCAACGCAGTTGCCAGTCAAATATCAAATATAAGGTGAGATTTAATAACTTAAGTCTTGAAACATGAAAAGATAGTCAGATAAGGAAAGCGCTGAGTCAGCAGCGCAGTTAGGAAATTGGTAGGTTTAATACAATAATGCTAGTATGCTGGCACTAACTGTATAGACTGATCAAAAAGCGAGGTTAACAGCGATCTCTTCTATCGTTGTTAACCTCGCTTTATCACCCTTGTATTTGCGTAGCTTGCGGCCAAAGGCATCGCGATCGCAGTTCACCTCCTAGCCAATACTCACAACCTGTTATCAATCTCAAAACTAGTTAGTAAAAATGTCTAACCGGATAGATGCAATATAGAGCGTAGCTGCCAGTTCTACGCACCTGGGGAAATTGCCAGCCGTCTTAGAGATGCTCTCGCGCTCGGTAGGCGATGCCTTTGGCGGTTGTAGCCATTGCGGACACCGCTTCGCAGTTAAAGTAGTTATGTCTTAAAATTTTCAATAGGCATAACTCTTGTAACTGCCATGACAGACCGCATCGACCAAATCATAGAGAAGCTTCAACAATTAAAGGAAATCAGGCAGCATCTGGTCAATGAACCAATGTCTGAATCTGGGGTCTGGATTCATCAGTATGAGGTACGCAAAAAATACAAAAAAGATGGTGAAATCTACTGGTATGTATACGCAAAATGGCAATCATACGAGCCAATTTTTAAAAGGAACCCAAAGCCCAGATTAAAAGGGATTGTAAAGCGCGGCAACAACCCAGAATATACCTGCCATCAACACATAGGCAGGGTAGGCAGTAGCACAGGGCTAGGAACTGAAAAAGAGGTCACGGAAGCATATCGAGAGTGGGAAAATCGCAAACGGTTAGATGCCATAGATAAAACTTTGGAAGAAATAGAAACCGCGCTCATCGAAGTTATGCCACAAAAAAATAATAAAGCATAACTATTGAGGCGGTCGTCTACGGCGGGTGAGTACGCCATCGCTATAGTCGATTGCAGTAACCTGTTATTTATATCACAACTAGTTATTAAAGATGTCTAACCGAATAGATGCAGTATGGAGTGTAGCTGCCATACACACCTGGAAAATTGTCAGCCGCGTCAGAAATGCTCTCCGGTAGGCAGGCGAACGCGGGAGACGCAGCAAAATCAATAACCTGTTAATAATTAAATGAGTATAATAACAAGTTAGCAAATAGTAACAGGATAGTGTATATATGCTGTTATAAACTCATGCAATAATCTAACCCTTAGCTGAAACCTTTACTGTAAAAGCCTTATAGATATGTGCAGTATTGACACGTTATGCAAAGATGAACAGGTTGCAACTAACCAGTTAACACATAGATAACCTGTTAACAAAATCTCATTGCAGACATGAGAGCAGCTATAACAGGTTTATCTGTTAATTTAAATTAACAGATAAACCTGTTATAGCTGCTCTCATGTCTGCAATGAGATTTTGTTAACAGGTTATCTATGTGTTAACTGGTTAGTTGCAACCTGTTCATCTTTGCATAACGTGTCAATACTGCACATATCTATAAGGCTTTTACAGTAAAGGTTTCAGCTAAGGGTTAGATTATTGCATGAGTTTATAACAGCATATATACACTATCCTGTTACTATTTGCTAACTTGTTATTATACTCATTTAATTATTAACAGGTTATTGATTTTGCTGCGTCTCCCGCGTTCGCCTGCCTACCGGAGAGCATTTCTGACGCGGCTGACAATTTTCCAGGTGTGTATGGCAGCTACACTCCATACTGCATCTATTCGGTTAGACATCTTTAATAACTAGTTGTGATATAAATAACAGGTTACTGCAATCGACTATAGCGATGGCGTACTCACCCGCCGTAGACGACCGCCTCAATAGTTATGCTTTATTATTTTTTTGTGGCATAACTTCGATGAGCGCGGTTTCTATTTCTTCCAAAGTTTTATCTATGGCATCTAACCGTTTGCGATTTTCCCACTCTCGATATGCTTCCGTGACCTCTTTTTCAGTTCCTAGCCCTGTGCTACTGCCTACCCTGCCTATGTGTTGATGGCAGGTATATTCTGGGTTGTTGCCGCGCTTTACAATCCCTTTTAATCTGGGCTTTGGGTTCCTTTTAAAAATTGGCTCGTATGATTGCCATTTTGCGTATACATACCAGTAGATTTCACCATCTTTTTTGTATTTTTTGCGTACCTCATACTGATGAATCCAGACCCCAGATTCAGACATTGGTTCATTGACCAGATGCTGCCTGATTTCCTTTAATTGTTGAAGCTTCTCTATGATTTGGTCGATGCGGTCTGTCATGGCAGTTACAAGAGTTATGCCTATTGAAAATTTTAAGACATAACTACTTTAACTGCGAAGCGGTGTCCGCAATGGCTACAACCGCCAAAGGCATCGCCTACCGAGCGCGAGAGCATCTCTAAGACGGCTGGCAATTTCCCCAGGTGCGTAGAACTGGCAGCTACGCTCTATATTGCATCTATCCGGTTAGACATTTTTACTAACTAGTTTTGAGATTGATAACAGGTTGTGAGTATTGGCTAGGAGGTGAACTGCGATCGCGATGCCTTTGGCAGCAAGCTACGCAAATACAAGGGTGATAAAGCGAGGTTAACAACGATAGAAGAGATCGCTGTTAACCTCGCTTTTTAATCAGTCTATACAGTTAGTGCCAGCATACTAGCATTATTGTATTAAACCTACCAATTTCCTAACTGCGCTGCTGACTCAGCGCTTTCCTTATCTGACTATCTTTTCATGTTTCAAGACTTAAGTTATTAAATCTCACCTTATATTTGATATTTGACTGGCAACTGCGTTGCCTACCCGACGGCGGCGTTGCCGCGTCTCCCCACTGGCATAACCGCGCCACCATCTCAATTTTGTACTGCTTTGCCAATGCTGGCTTTTATACAAAATTGGTAGTCACCACTGAGAAGAACGGCATTTTGTATCAAGTTCTGATACCGTAGTCACGCCCTCTATATAAATAGATATTAATCATCATGACTACCAAATTCATCATAACTACCAGACCGTAACTACCAAAACCCAAATCCCCAATCTCAATTCTTAGCGTGACTACGGGCGTAGCTTGCAAAGGCAATCATCCTGACTGCCTAATTTCTCTGCCTCTAATTGACCACGGCGCGATCGCTTGCCTCACCCCTTCAGACGTTAAAGCCACCGCTCTTGATTTTGCTCCCGGCAGTAGTTAGACAATGGCAGCGATGCCTGGTGGTTCTTGCTAGCCGAAGCACCTTCTTCGGCCTATGCTTAATTCCCGAAGCGATCGCTTTATCCCAATTAATTCTCTAGCAACTTACTGCTGCTAGCTTTTATACAATATTTGGTAGTCACCACTGAGAAGAACGGCATTTTGTATCAAGTTCTGATACCGTAGTCACGCCCTCTATATAAATAGATATTAATCATCATGACTACCAAATTCATCATAACTACCAGACCATGACTACCAAAACCCAAATCCCCAATCTCAATTCTTGACGTGACTACGGACGATCGCACTTCTCCAATTTGGAATGCGTGAATTTGGAATTGATTTATCTTGCTTTTTCAAAAATACTTCACGTCCTTGCTCAAATTCTTTTTCGGACTCACTGAGTATTTTTACTTAAGTCAAAAACAGCCAATTTTCTCAAATCAACAATAGCGAAAATAACCGTAGTAGGTATGTTTATTTTCAGGCGGCTGATTTGAGCTTTTACCCTTGCCGTGTAGGCCATCAACAGGGCCGTCATACTGCCGTCAATTTTACCATTAGAAGATTTACAAAATCCCAGAAAAATTTCGTTTTTGACGGCACTATTGCCGTCATACTGCCGTCATTACTGCCGTTCCCAATGGAATGTTTAAAAATATACATTTTTTCCACTTAAATGAGAATAACAGACAAATGTTTTTTGTCCATGACTTACGGGAGATTCTAACTCTGTTTGTAAACGCGATGGCGTAACCGCCCACTGGAGGTGATCTCTCCTAACAGTGGCGTGATCAGTTAGCTTTTGTGAGCGGGTGACGCGATCGCTCTCTCTGTGTTACCTTGCCTCCCAATTGAGATTGGTAGTCACAGTCCGCTTACGCCTCTCGACACTCCCAATACCTTCGGTTAAGGAACTTTTGCGTTGAGGGCAGCAGAGGTAGAAGAGAAGCAGGGGGAAAAGAACTAATTGTCTATCAACTCTTTCCTCCCCTGCCTCTGCTTTAATTGGACACAAGCGTTGTAAAACCTCAGTCACTTTTGTAGTTTTATCGGACTCATTTTTGGCTGATTCTTGATTTTTACCTCAACAAACTTTCCGCCAAATAAGGCGTACTGTGCGTCAAAAAAAGATGGATTACAGCGCTTAAAAGCTTTTAAGC